>JAXDFS010000058.1:0-4853 GCA_034665465.1 Solirubrobacteraceae bacterium | reverse complement strand
CGGTCTTGGGCGGCTCGACGGTGACGAGCGCGGGAGTGTCGACGGTCACCGGCGACCTCGGAGTGAGCCCCGGGACGGCGGTGACCGGCTTTCCGCCCGGGATGCTCAACGGATCGCTGCACGCCGGTGACGGCGCGGCGGTCCAGGCGCACGCCGACCTCGCGACCGCGTACCTCGATGCCGTCGGCCGGGCTGCGGCCGTGCCGATGGCAGGGCCCCTCGGGGGGCTCAGGCTCGCTCCCGGCGTCTACGCGTCCGAAGCGGAGCTGACGCTCGCCGGAGGGCTCACGCTCGATGCGGGCGGCGATCCGGGCGCGGTCTTCGTTCTCCAGGCCGGCTCCACGCTGGGCACCGCCGCCGGCAGTCATGTGGAGCTTGCCGGCGGCGCGCAGGCGTGCAATGTCTTCTGGCAGGTCGGCAGCTCCGCGACGCTCGGCGCCAGCTCGTCCCTCAAGGGGACGATCCTGGCCTCGACGTCGATCTCGATGGGCGACGGCGTCACCGTCGACGGGCGCGCACTGGCGCGCGACGGTGCCGTCACGATGATCAACGACACGGTGAGGGTCGCAGCCTGCGCGGGCCTGCTGTCCAGCACCGCGCCGGCGATCGCGCCGTTCGAAGCGACGCTCACCGGCAGGACGCAGACGGTGCGCACGGCGATCGGCGCGTGGAGCGTCACCGACGCAAGGGTCACCAACGCCGGCTACAGCGTGACCGTGGCCGCCGGCGCACCGACCGTCGACGGTTCGACATCCGCCGCCGGCACCGGCGCGGGAATGACGCTGACCCCGGTCACTCCGACCCCCGCAAGCGGAAATCCTGCCGCGACGGGACCCGTCGCGATGGCGCCGCAGGCGCTCAGCACCACCGCGGCGACGATCGCGAGCGCAGTCGCGGGGACGGGCCAGGGCGGGTGGGACTTCGCCGCCGACAGCGGATTCGCCAAGAGCCTCGCGGTGGTCATCCCGGGTGATGCCAGCGCCGGCGCCTACCAGAGCACGCTCACGTTCACGACCGCTCCGCCGGCGTCGTGACCCGCGGCAGCTACGCCTGGCGACGTTTTGGCCTTGTAGAGCGCGGCGTCGCCGCGGTTGTCGACGCGCCAGGGCGGGGTAGTGGCGTTCGCGGCACTCGGACCAGGAGACCGCGACGGGAATCGTGTCCGGTTGGTCTCTAAATCGGTCCGAAACGCCGATGGACGCGAGCCGCATCGGCGTGATCCGCCGAGGAAGTGGGAGGCCGTTCCGAGCGTCGGGTCGGCCTGTCGCTCCACGACGTCGATCACGTCTTGCCAGAGCGGGCGTCAGTGCGTTTCCTTCTTGCAAACGTAAGGCCGCAGCACCATGTAGCGCACATCGGCCCGAAACAAATCGGAGAGCGTGTTCGTCTCGGGCTTCATACGAGCTCTGAGCCTAACTTCGGAGCTGAGCGACTGCCGAGCGCATTCTCACGGATGCGGGCCGGCCACTCACGACGCATGAAATCGTTGAGCGCGCGATGCGACGCGGGCTCATCGCGACGCGTGGGAAGACGCCCGAGGCGACCATGAGCGCGGCGCTCTGCGGCGCGCCAGCCGATGCGCCGATACGCCGCGAATTTGAGCCCGGCACTGGCCGCGCGCGTGGTTCCGTCCGGGGGACCTACGCTCCGCCTACGGGATGACACGACTGCCGTACCTTCGCAGTACGGGGCAGCCGGCGTACCGGGGTCCGAAGTCTCGACCACCCTCAATCATTTGGCCTGATCTGGGCCTGGGCCCCGGATCCCACCCCGCGACTCGAACGCCCAAACTGGAGTCCGAGAACGGCGAAGGTCATGCTTTGCAGGGCCTTCGGAGAATGGCGAGACCCGGACTCGAACCGGGGACACCACGATTTTCAGTCGTGTGCTCTACCAACTGAGCTATCTCGCCGCGGCGGGGAGGATATCGCCGTGGCGCCGGGGCCCGTTGGCGCGGGGCTATACGCCGGCCCAGGCGCGCAGCTCGGGCAGGGGGTCGATCGGGAAGCCGCCCGGGATCCGCCAGCCGACGTTCCAGATCTCGAAGTGCAGGTGCGTGGCGGTCGCGTCCCCCGTGTCGCCCACCTGGCAGAGCTGCTGGCCCGCGAGCACGGGCGTGCCCTGCGCGACGGCCGTCGAGCCGCGGACGCAGTGCGCGAAGAAGTAGTCGCGGCCGTCGACGGCGTCGAGGACGATGTACTCGCCGGCGCCGTGGGCCTGGTAGCTCGTGCTGCTGACGACCCCCGCGTACGGCGCCAATACCGGCAGCCCTCCGGCGGCAAGGATGTCCTGGCCCTGGTGGATGTGTCCCGCGCGGCCGGCGCCGAAGCGCCCGTCGGCGCCACCGAAGCTGAACGGCCCGCCGACCGGGAAGACGCCCGGCCCGCCGGGCGAGTCCGCCGGCGGTGGCATGACGACGATCGGCGCCGCGGGCGCGACCACCGGCGCCGGCCCCGGCGCGACGACCGGCGCCTTCGCCCGGTGCACGACCATCCGCACACGACCCGGGAAGCGGGCGCTGCGCGCGAGCGTGTGCCCGCGCCTGTCTTTGGCGTGCAGGCGCACGACGTAGCGACCCGGCCGCAACAGGACGCCGGCCGGCCACCGCACGCTCACGCGCCGGCCGGGCTTGATCCAGCCGACAGCCACCCGCGCGACTGGGCGACTGCCCGGCAGACGCACCACGACGACTCGTGCCCGCACCCGCGCGATGCCGCGCTGGCGCACGCGGAAGCGGATCGCCGGCAGCGCCGCCCCGGCGACGATCTCGCGCGGCGTCAGCGTCAGGCGCGAAGCCACCGGCCGGGTATCGGGCCGCGTGATCGCCGAGCCGTAGGCGGCCCCTCCGCTGCGCAGCGGCCCGGGGGTGCCCCCGGCCGCCGCCGGCGCGACCGGCGCGAAAGCGAGAACGGCCGCGAGGACGACAAGCGCGGCGACTGCATGCGGATGCATGGGTTCAGCGTCGGTGTTCGTCGCACGACGCTCAAGGCCTGCAAGGCGACCACCAGCGCCACCGCCGGTCGCCCGCAGTCAGCGCTCGAGCATCCGCGCCATCAGCTCCAGCGCGCCGGCCTTCGCGAGCGGCTCGTTGAGGTTGCCGCATTTCGGTGACTGCACGCACGACGGGCAGCCGGACTCGCACGGGCACTCGAGGATCAGCCGGTGCGCGTCGGCCACGAGCGTCTCGAAGCGCAGGAAGCCCTGGCGGGTGATCCCGACGCCGCCGGGATGGCCGTCGTAGATGAAGATCGTCGGGGCGCCCGTCTGCGGATGCGCATTGGTCGACAGGCCGCCGATGTCCCAGCGGTCGCACATCGCCAGCAGCGGCAGGACGGCGATCTGCGCGTGCTCGGCGGCGTGCAGCGATCCCAGCAGCACCTCCAGCGGGAAGTCCGACGCCAGCAGGTCGTCGTCGAGCTCGAACCACAGCGCCTGCGTGGCGAACGTCGTCTCGGGCAGGTCGAGCGCCTGCAGGTCGACGACCTCGTGCCCGGGCAGCTTCTTGCGCTGGTACGCGAGCACCTGCTCGGTCACGCTTACGCGCCCGAAGGAGAGCTGCACGCCGAGCGTCGAGCGCCGGTCCAGCAGCGCCTCGATCTCGGTCATCGTCTCCTTCTTGGGCTGCGTGTAGAAGTCGCCCGTGAACGGCTCGACGAGCGCGCGGCGGGTGTCGAGCTCGAGCTCGCGCACGATGTAGGAGCGCGCCTGGTGCAGGTAGACGGCGCCGTCGTGCACGGTCGTATGGGCGCGCGCGGACTCGACCGTCCCCAGCAGCTCCCCGCTGACGACGTCGACGATCGCAAACGAGTCCGGGGAGGCCGAGCGCAGCGACACCCGCGCAGCCGGATAGTCCTCGGGATGGCGCAGCAGGTACTGCCCGCGGCGCTGCACGAGCTCGCCGGCGGCGACGAGCGCCTGCGCGTGCGCCTCCCAGCGCGGCCCGAGCGTGTGGGCATCAGAGGAGCCCAGCGGCCCTTCGTGCGCCGCGCAGAGCAGGTGCGCCAGGTGGATCGGCTCGTTCTCGTACTCGAGGATCGCGGCCTCGACGGCGCGCTCGAGGAACTCGTCGGGATGGCGGCAGAAGAACTGGTCCAGCGCGTCCTCGCCGGCGATGTAGACGGCGAGCCCGCGGCCGCGGCGCCCGGCGCGCCCCCACATCTGGCGCAGCGACGCGACCGTGCCCGGGAAGGTCACGACGACGGCCGCGTCGAGGGCGCCGATGTCGATGCCGAGCTCCAGCGCGTCGGTCGTGATCACCGCCAGCAGCTCGCCGCGCATGAGCCGGCCCTCGAGCTCGCGGCGCTGCTGGGGCGTGTAGCCGGCGCGGTAGGGGACGACGAGGTCGGCCAGCGCGGGGTCCTCCAGAGCCACGATCCGCGCGACGAGCTCGACCGCCCGCCGCGACTTGATGAAGCAGATCGTCCGCGCGCCGCGACGGGCGAGATGGCCGACGATCTCGGCCGCCTCGGCCAGGGCCGAGCGCCGCGTGCCCAGCGCCTCGTCGATCAGCGGCGGGTTCCACATCGCGATCTCGCGCCGCGACCCGGGCGAGCCGTCGCGGTCCACCAGGGCGATCTCCTCAAGGCCCGTCAGCCGCTCGGCGAGCTCGACCGGGTTGGCGATCGTCGCGCTCGCCAGCAGGAAGCGCGGCTCGGTCCCGTAGGCGTTGGCGATCCGCCGCAGCCGCCGCAGGACGTTGGCGACGTGCGAGCCGAAGACGCCGCGGTAGACGTGCGCCTCGTCGACGACGACGACCGCGAGGTTGGCGAAGAAGTCGCCCCACTGGCGGTGGTGGGGCAGGATCCCCATGTGCAGCATGTCGGGGTTCGTCAGCACGAGGTTGCAGCGGCGCC
>JAXDFS010000057.1:0-4821 GCA_034665465.1 Solirubrobacteraceae bacterium | reverse complement strand
CCTCGGCTTCCGTCCAGCCCAGGAGCTCCCACAGCTCCTCGGTGACGAACGGGATGATCGGATGCGCCGTGGCGATCGTCTCGCGCAGGACGTGCAGCAGCGTGGCTCCGAGCGCCGCGCGGTCCTCGGGCTCGGCGTCCTCGCCCAGGCGCGGCTTGACGAGCTCCAGGTACCAGTCGCACAGCTCGCCGAAGATGAAGTCGTAGAGGCCCAGTGCGGCCCTGGAGAAGTCGAAGCCGTCGATCCGCGCCTGCGTCTCGGCCTCGATGGCCTGCAGGCGCGAGAGGATCCAGCGGTCCTCGACCGTCCGCGGCTGCGGCTCGGGGTCGACGCCCCCGGAATCGATGCGCAGCGCCACGAAGCGGGTCGCGTTGTAGAGCTTGTTGGCGAGCGCCTGGCCCTGCGCGATCTTCTCCTCGCTGAAGCGGACGTCCTGGGAGGAGGACATCGCCAGCAGGCCGAAGCGCACGGCGTCGGCGCCGTAGGCGGGGAAGTCGCCGGGTGGGCGGGCCTGATTTCCATAGACGGGCGGGCGCGGGCCGCCCTCGATCAGGGCGATCGGATCGATGCCGGTCCCCAGCGACTTGCTCATCCGCCGCCCGTCGGGCGACTGGATGACCGAGTGGATGTTCACGTCGGTGAACGGCACGCGATCGGTGAAGCGCAGCCCCATCATCACCATGCGCGCGACCCAGAGAAAGAGGATGTCGCGGGCCGTCGAGAGGACGTCGGTGGGGAAGAACGCGCGCAGGTCGGGGGTCCGCTCGGGCCAGCCGAGAGTCGCGAACGGCCACAGCGCCGAGGAGAACCAGGTGTCCAGGACGTCGGGATCCTGCTCCCAGCCGTCGCCCTGCGGGGCCTCGATCCCGCAGTACACCTCCTCGCCGCGGTACCAGACAGGGATCTGATGGCCCCACCACAGCTGGCGCGAGATGCACCACGGGCGGATCTCCGACAGCCAGGCGATGTAGCGCCTGGACTGCGACTCGGGGTGGATGCGCACGCTGCCCTCGCGCACGACGTCGATCGCGGGCCTCGCGAGCTCGTCCATGCGCATGAACCACTGCAGGGAGATGAGCGGCTCGACGCGCGCGCCCGAGCGCTGGCTGAATGGCACCGTGTGGACGTACTCCTCGCGCGCGCGTATGAGCCCCTGCGCGTCGAGGTCGGCCACGACGCGCTCCTGCGCCGCGGCGACCGTCAGGCCCGCGTAGGGCTCGCCCGCCGCGGCGGTCATGAGCCCGTCCTCCCCGATCACGCCGATCTCGGGCAGGCCGTGGCGGCGGCCGATCTCGAAGTCGTTGGGGTCGTGGCCGGGCGTGATCTTCAGCGCGCCTGTGCCGAACTCGGTCTTGACGTAGGGGTCGGCGATGATCGGCAGGCGCCGGCCGACGAGCGGCAGGATCACCTCCTGGCCGACGAGATGCGCGTAGCGCTCGTCATCGGGGTGCACGGCGACGGCGGTGTCGGCGAGCATCGTCTCCGGGCGCACGGTCGCGACGACCAGCTCGCCCTCGCCGGAGGCCAGCGGGTAGGCGATCGAGTACAGCGTGTCGGCGATCCCCTCCTGCTCTTCGACCTCGAGGTCGGAGATCGCGGAGCGCAGCACCGGGTCCCAGTTGACCATGTAGTAGTCGCGGTAGATCAGGCCCTCGTCGTAGAGGTCGACGAAGACCTTCAACACGGCCTGCACATAGCGCTCGTCCATCGTGAAGCGCTCGTCGGAGTAGTCCAGCGTCGCGCCCAGGCGCTTGAACTGCTCGACGATCTGACCGCCGTGCTCCTCGCGCCACTCCCACACGCGCTCGACGAACGCCTCGCGGCCGAGCTCCTCGCGCGTGGTCCCCTCGGAGATCAGCCGCTTCTCGACCTGGCGCTGCGTGGCGATGCCGGCGTGGTCGGTGCCGAGGATCCATTTCGTGCGCCGCCCGCGCATGCGGTTGGTGCGGATCAGGGTGTCCTGGATCGAGCCGTTGAGCGCGTGGCCCATGTGCAGCACGCCGGTGACGTTCGGCGGCGGGACCGCGATCGAGTAGTTCTCGGCCGCCGTTCCGTCCGGCTCGGGGTGCACGAGCCCGGAGGAAAGCCAGCGCTCGAGGATGCGCGGCTCGACCTCGGCGGGATCAAATCGTGTGCGCTCTTGCAGATCGGCCATAGACTCTCGGTCAGTCTATGGAGGCTCCATGAGCACCGACCTCGCGGGCTTCAAGGCGACCCAGCGCGCACTCTGGGCCGCCGGCGATTACGCCATCACGGCGCGGCGCTACGAGGCCGTGGCGGCCGAGCTCGTCGCAGCCTGCGGCCTGGGGCCGGGCCAGCGCGCGCTCGACGTCGCGGCGGGCAACGGCAACGTCGCGCTGGCGATCGCCGCGTCGGGCGCGAGCCCGGAGGCCTGCGACCTCACGCCCGAGCTCGTCGAGGCCGGCCGGGCGCGCTGCGATGCGCTCGGCGAGTGGGAGATCCCCTGGACGATCGCCGACGCGGAGGCCCTGCCGTACTCCGGCGGGCGCTTCGACGCCGTGCTGTCGGTCTTCGGGCTCGTCTTCGCGCCGCGCCCGCAGGTGGCGATCGCCGAGGCCTTCCGCGTGACGCGCTCCGGCGGCACCGTCGCCTTCACGAGCTGGACGCCGGGCTCCGCCGCCGCGCGCTTCGGCGAGGTCGCCGGCAGGTACTTCCCCGCACCCGCGGACCCGCCCCCGCCCGCGCACGACTGGGGCGACGAGGCGACCGTCCGCGAGCGCCTGGCCCCGCACGCCGCCGAGGTGCGCTTCGAGCGCGGCTCGGTGACCTGGGCATGGCCGAGCGCGGCCGCCGCGCGCGAGGAGTCCGAGGAGTCCAACAACTTCATGGCCGCGGCCCGCGCGGCGCTCCCGCAGGACCGCTACATGGCCCTGCTCGACGACGTCGACGACCTCATGCGCTCGCTGAACACCGCGAGCGACGGCGGCGTGACCTACGACGCCGAGTACGCGCGCGTCGTCGCCCGCAAGGCCGGCTGATCTCTGCCGTCAGACCGCGCCCGGAAGCCCCGGCTCGTCGCCGGCGTGCTCGGCGGGCGCGAAGCCGGCGCGCGTCATGACGCCCCAGTCGGTCTGCCCGCGCACGTAGCGCACGAGCCCGCGCAGGCGCCAGATGACCGTCAGCTGCCGGTACCCGAGCGGCTCGATCACCGCGAAGGCGAGCAGGCGCAGGCGCTCGCGCAGCCCGCCGTAGGCGCGGTAGTTGCACTCGTCGAGCGCGAGCGTCAGGACGGTCATGATCAGCCCGAGGCCGTAGGCGAGCAGGAAGAAGAGCACCGCGAAGGAGCCGTTGATCGCCCCGAGCGCGAAGCCGACCGCCAGCCCGATCAGGCCGACCGCCTCGACCACCGGGCCGAGCAGCTCGATGAAGGTGAAGTAGGGCAGCGCCACGAGCCCGAGGCTGCGGTAGCGCGGGTTCATCAGCGCCCGCCGGTGGCGCCACAGCACGTCGGCGAGGCCGCGGTGCCAGCGATCGCGCTGGCGGGCGAGCACGCGCGCGGATTCCGGCACCTCGGTCCAGGCCACCGGGTCGGGGATGAACACGACGGTGTCGGGCGCCCCGCGCTCGATCGCCAGGCGCCGCAACCGGGCGACGAGCTCCATGTCCTCGCCGACGGTCGCATGCTCGTAGCCGCCGGCCTCGATCGTCAGGTCGCGCCGGAACATCCCGAACGCGCCGGAGATGATGAGGTTGCCGCCGAGCCGGTTCCAGCCCAGGCGGCCCGTCAGGAACGCGCGCAGGTACTCGACGGCCTGCAGGCCGGCGAGCAGCCGGCGCGGAGCGTGCGCGGTCACGACGCGCCCGTTGTGGACCTGCGCGCCGTTGGCGACGCGGATGGTGCCGCCCGCCGCGATCACCTTCTCGTCGATCAGGAACGGGCGGACCATGCGCAGCAGCGCGTCGCTGTCGATGATCGTGTCGGCGTCGATCGCGCAGACGAGCTCGCCGCTGGCGATGTCCAAGCCCGCGTTGAGCGCGTCGGCCTTGCCGCCGTTGTGCTTGTCGACGACCACCAGCCCGGGGTTCGTGCGCGAGCGGTAGATGCCGGTCACCGCCTCGGAGGGGACGCGCCGGCGGTAGATCGGGCGCACCGACACGAGCTCGAAGTCGCGCTTGAGGACGTCCAGCGTCGCATCCGCGGAGCCGTCGTTGACGAGCACGACCTCGAGGTCGGGGTAGCGCAGGCTCAGCAGCGAGCGCAGGCTGTCGGTGACGGTCAGCGCCTCGTTGTGCGCGGGCGCGAGCATGCTGATGCGCGGGGCGATCGACGAGCCCAGCAGGCGGTCGCGCAGCTCGTGCCAGACGTCGAGGCGGTGGCGGCGCATCTCCAGCGCAGAGCTCGCCAGCAGCACGCCGAGGAAGGCGTTGACGGCGAGGAAGAAGAGCAGCACCGCTTCCTGCGCGTCCAGCAGCGCGGTCGCGCCCGCGCCGGCGATCGGAGCGCTCACGCGTCCGGCCTGTCCGCGGCGCGCGGGATGTCCAGGACGTGGCCGGCCATGTCGCGCGCGAACGCGTCGGTGTGCGTCAGGGCGCGCTGCAGCAGCAGGGTTCCCAGGCCGCCGAGGTCGCGCAGCGCCAGCGCCGAGGCGCGGCGCACGTCCCACGCCCGGTCGTCGAGCAGCCCGGCGAGGCGCGGGGCGGCGGGCCAGTGGCGCAGCCGTCCGAGGGCGTCGGCGGCGGCGGCGCGCACCTGCGCCTCCGGGTCGGCGACGAGCGCCTCCAGCGCCTGGGCGCCGTGGGCTCCGCCGAGCGCGCCGAGCAGGCCGGCAGCGGCGGCGCGGACCTCGGGCTCGGGGTCCT
>JAXDFS010000056.1:0-8227 GCA_034665465.1 Solirubrobacteraceae bacterium | reverse complement strand
CGAGGTAGTGATCGCGGAACGCGTGGTTCTGCGCGGGGTCCAGGACCTCGAGCAGCGCCGCCGACGGGTCGCCGCGCCAGTCGGCGCCGACCTTGTCGACCTCGTCGAGCATGATCACCGGGTTCATCGTTCCGGCGTCGCGCAGGGCACGGACGAGCCGTCCCGGCAGGGCGCCGATGTAGGTGCGGCGGTGGCCGCGGATCTCGGCCTCGTCGCGGACGCCGCCGAGCGACATGCGCACGAACTCGCGTCCGGTCGCACGCGCGATCGACTCGCCGATCGACGTCTTGCCGGTGCCGGGCGGGCCGATCAGCGTGAGGATGGCCCCGGCCTTGCGGTCGACCTCGATGCCTCTCTCCTGCCTGAGCTTGCGAACCGCGATGTACTCCGTGATGCGGTCCTTGACGTCCTCGAGGCCGGCGTGGTCGGCGTCGAGCACCTCACGGGCGTGGACGGGGTCGAGCACCTCGTCGGAGCGCTTGCTCCACGGCACGGCGACCAGCCAGTCCAGGTACGTGCGGATCATCGAGGACTCGCCGCTCTGCTCGCCGGCGCGCTCGAGGCGGTCGAGCTCGCGCTCGGCCTGCTCGCGCACGGCCTCCGGCATGCCGGCTTCCTCGATCTTCGCGCGGTACTCGTCGGTGACCGAGTTCTCGTCCTCGCCCAGCTCGCGGCGGATGGACTCCATCTGCTGGCGCAGGAAGTACTCGCGCTGCTGCTTCTGGGCGCCCGACTCGACGTCGTTGCGGATGCGGTTTCGCACCTGCAGCTCGGTCAGCCGCTCGCGCTGGAACTCGACGGCGAGCGCGAGGCGCTCGGTGACGTCGACGGTCTCCAGCAGGCGGACCTTCTGCTCGAAGCTCAGGTCGGGGCTGTAGCCGGCGGTGTCCGCCAGCGGGCCCGGATCGGAGACGGAGCGCAGGAACGCCGCGACGCGCTCGTCGGCGCCGCGCTCGACGAGGATCTCCTCGACGAGGGCGCGGTACTCGCGCTCGAGCTCACGCGTGCGGCCGTCGACCGGCTTGGTCTCGGGATGCTCGGTGACCTCCGCGCGCAGGCGGCCCTGGTCGTCGGCCTCGGCCGCGCCGGTGATGACGCCGCGCATGAGGCTCTCAAGCGAGACGCCGCGCCCGCCGCCGGGCAGCCGGATCGTGTCGGTGACCCGGGCGATCGTGCCGACCTTCGCGTATTGGCCGTCGTGCCGGGGCACGAGGAGCACGCGGTCCTCGCCGGTCGCGTCGACCGGGAGGTTGATGTCCATCGTGGGGAAGACGACGGTGTCGTCGAGCGGGATGAGCAACAGTTTGGACATGGTTTCTGCGAGCTCCTTTCGTTGCGTACACAACGATAGCGAACTTACGAACCATAAGTTGCTACGCGCCGACTTAGATCTCGAGGAAGAGGTCGGGGAGGAGATCGGCGTCGTGCACATATGCATAGCCGCTCAGATCCGTGACCCCCTCCTCTGCGAGCACCTCGTCGTCGATGAAGAAGTTGCCGGTGGTCGTGCGGGCCGGCCGGGTGAGGATGGCGTGGGCCGCGTCGGCGACGATCTCCGGGCGCCGTGAGCGCGCCATCGCCGCCTCCCCGCCGAGGATGTTGCGCACCGCTGCGGTGGCGATGATCGTCCGAGGCCAGAGGGAGTTGAACGCGATGCCGGCCTCGGCGTGCTCCGCGGCCATGCCCAGCGTGCACATGCTCATCCCGAACTTCGCGAGCGTGTAGGCGAGGTGCGGGCCGTACCAGCGCGGATCGAGGCTCAGCGGCGGGCTGAGCGTCAGCACGTGCGGGTTGGCGGCCTGCAGCAGGTGCGGGACGCACGTGCGCGACAGCAGGAAGGTCCCGCGCGAGTTGACGTCCTGCATGAGGTCGTAGTGCTTCATCGAGATGCCCGCGCTCGGGCTGACGTCGATCGCGCTCGCGTTGTTGACGACGATGTCGATGCCGCCGAAGCGGTCCACTGCCCGCTCGACCGCGTCGCAGACCACGCGGTCGTCGCGCACGTCGCCGACCACCGCGAGCGCCTGGCCGCCCGCGGCCTCGATCTCCGCGGCGGCGCTGAAGATCGTGCCGCTCAGCCGCGGGTGTGGCTCGGCGGTCTTGGCCAGCAGAACGACGTTGGCGCCGTCGCGCGCTGCGCGCACCGCGATCGCCAGGCCGATGCCGCGGCTGCCGCCGGACATCATGATCGTCCTGCCGCGCAGGTCGCTCATCGCGGCGGGCGGCCGCGGCGCGTGAGCCGGTCGGGATTGTGCGCCTTGACCTCGAGATCGTGCCGATGCCCCGCCATCGGCTTCAGGCTATCCCCCGCGAGGGACCGGGCTGGTCGCATGGCGCCCGGCGGCGACTGCCGTCTCAGGTTTCGGCGGGCTGACATCGGCGATGGTCGAGCCGTGTTCGTCGGTGCGGGCCCGCGGCGTTGACGGCATCGGTGAGGCATGCGGGTCCGGTGGTGGTGGTGGCGGCCGGCGCAGGCGGCATCCGACCGCCGCGCGGCGTTCGTGTGCGGGTGTCCTGCCCAGTGGTCGTCCTGCGACCAATATCCAGGACAGCAGGCGCCGATCTGACGAGATGGGCGACCGCGTCGACCTCGGGCCGAGCAGATCGCCAGATGTCCCGGGCGCCTTGCACCGCGACTCCGCGACCGACGTCCCTCACCGACGCAGGGGTTCGGATGAGTCCGGCCGGTAGCCGGCCTGCCCGGGTCGGTCAGTAGCCGAGGCGAGCGAGCCGCTCGCGCTCGGCGCGGCGCTTGGCCTCGCGCTGCTCCTTGCGGATGCGCTCGCGATCGCGGCGCTCCTGGTCCTCGTCGTGCCCGGTGATGATGCGGATGCTCGTTCGCAGCTTGCCGTCCTGCGCGTGCGAGGCGAACTCCTGGCGGCTGGGGCGATCGTCGCGGCGCGGCCGGTCTCCGCGACCCCCGCCCGGGCGCGAGCCGCCGGGACGGCGCCCGCCGGACTCGCCCGGGCGGCCAGTGCTGCGCTCGGCCTCGGGCGGACGGGGAAGCTGCGCCTTGACCTCGCGGACGGGCGTGGCGGCGAGACGCACCCAGGCGTTGAACACGGGATCGCCGGGCTTGAGGCCCTCGGCGGCCTGCGCGCAGACGGCGGCCCACTTCAGCGGCTGGCCCTTCTCGTCCTGCTTGGGCTTCAGCGCCTCCTTGATGATCTCCGCTCCGCCGACGCGCTCGATCGCGGCGGTCAGGCGGGCGGGCGAGGAGAGCGAGCCCTGCTGGGACGCGGCCTCGGGATGCGCCTCGGCGGGCGCGGCCGCGGCCTCGCCGGCCGGCGCCTCCGGCGCGGGGCTCTCGACGGCGGCGGGTGCCTCGGCCGCGGGGGCCTCGGCGGCAGGTGCCTCGACGACGGGCGCCTCGGCCGCGGGTGCCTCGACGACGGGCGCCTCGGCCGCGGGGGCCTCGGCGGCAGGCGTCTCGGCCGCGGGCGCCTCGCTCTCCGTCGTCTCGACGACGGCGGCGGGCGTGTCGGCGGGACTGTCGTCGCCGGCCGGGCTCGCCGGCGCACCGCCACGGCGAAGCTCGGTCAGGGCGGAGAAGAAGGCGCGGCGATGACGCTCGGCGGCAGACGGGCGGCGACGGCGCTTGCGCGTCGGCAGCGTCGCCTTGACCGTGGGCAGCGGCTTGGGGGGCTGGGCGACGCCCAGGATCTTCGGGCCGACCGCGGGACGCTCGGCATCCGGCACGACGGTGGGCGCGTCGGCAACGGGAGCTTCGGGCGCGGCGGCCTCGGCAGTGGGCGCCTCAGCGGCCGGAGCCTCGGCAGCAGGAACCTCAGCAGCAGCCGCCTCAGCAGCAGGCGCCTCGGCCGCAGGAACCTCAGCAGCACGAACCTCAGCAGCAGGCGCCTCGGCCGCAGGAACCTCAGCAGCAGGAGCCTCAGCAGCAGGAGCCTCAGCAGCAGGAGCCTCGGCAGCAGGAGCCTCAGCAGCAGGAACCTCAGCAGGCGCCTCGGCAGCAGCCACCTCTGCAGCGGGCGCATCCGAGGACTCGGTGGAGGGCTGCTCGGCAGCCGGCTGCTCCGGGGCCGCGCTCAGTGCCTCGGCGATCGGCTCGGTCTGGATGGCCTGGCCCATGGAGACGGGCTCCTCGGCGGCGGCCGGCGGCGGCTCGGCCTGCTCGGCGGAGGGCTCGGGCGGCGCGGCGGGCGCCTCGTCCTGTGCGTCGGTCGCGACGGCGGCGGGCTCCACAGTGGGCGCGGGCTCGGTGCGCGCAGGCTCCTCCGCGTGCGCGGTGGTGCTCTCTCCCGTGGGTTGGGTCGCCGTCAGGCCGTCATGTTCGGCCGTCATCTCGGCTGACGAATCGCCAGTCACCAGCGTCAGGTTACCGAGGCTTGGAGGTTCAACGCGCTGTCGTCGCAAAAAATCGATCGCAACGGCCCTCCGCCGGCCGTCAAGACGTCACCGGGACGTCGGGCGTGGCAGCGATCGCCGCGGCTGTCACGAGCAGCTGGATGTGCGTGAAACGCTCGTGCAGGGCCTCCCCCACGGGCTCCAGCAGCGCGAGGTCGGTGAGCTCCAGGATCGCCTCGCAGTGCGCCGCCTGCGGCGCGCCGTCGCCGACCACGCAGGCCAGCCGCGCGAGGTCGATGAACTCGAACGACGAGCCACCCGCGAGCGCCGTGGCAAAGGCCGAGGTGAGGAAGTAGTTCACGCGTGCCAGCAGCGGATCGCTGCGCGTCCCCTCCGGCGCGGGCGCGGGACCGAGGTCCAACGTGTCCTCCCCGGCGACGATGCGCTCGAGCTGTCCCGATGCCACGCTCGCGAGCTGCTCGGCGTTCAGCCCCGCCTGCAGGGCGCAGCGAAACGTCCCGATGACCGTCTGAAACGGCGTGCCGAACGGGATGTCGGTCGCGTAGAGGATCTGGCCGGGCGGCACGAGCGAGAAGAGCGCGAGCTGGTCGGCCGCGCTCCACCACGCGGTGTCGAAGAACACGTTCGGGTGAGCGGCGACGTCGCGCCAGATCCAAGCGAGATCGCAGACGCCCGCGTGGGCGAGGATGAAGCGCGCCCGCGGGAACTGCGTCGCGTACTCGAGCACGTGCGCGCCGAGCGCCGGGATCCCGCGGCCGGCGTGGATGAGGATCGGCAGGCGCAGCTCCTCGGCGACCTCGACGATCTCGCGGACCCCGGGATCGAGCATCCCGAACTGCTCGGCGCGCGGATGCAGCTTGATCCCGCGGGCGCCGAGCTCGACGCAGCGGCGCACCTCGGCGGCCGCCTCGGCGCGCGGGTCGACGCGGCAGAACGCGACCAGCACGTCGCCGGAGCCCAGCGCGGTCTCGATGACGTGATCGTTGGCGGCCGGATAGCCGGCCGGCTCGTGCATCGGGAACACGACGGCGCGCGAGCCCGACGGCGCCAGCGTCGCGAGCAGCTCCTCCGCCGTGCAGGTGAAGCCGTCGGGATCGTCGACACCGATGTGGGTGTGGGCATCGAAGAGCCCGGCCGGGGGCAGCAGGCTGCGGGTCTGCTCCCAGCGCGGCGCCAGCTGGTCGTCTGCGTACACGGCGCGGCAGTCTAGAAGGGCCGCGTCTCCGGGTCAGTGCGCCCTGCGGGCGGAACGCGGCGCGACGACGTGCTCGCAGCCGATGACTCGGTCGCGGCGGTCGACGGTCGCGGTGTCCTCGCCCGCACCGCAGTCGACGACGTCGGCGGAGCCGTCGTAGGAGTTGATCTCGTCGTTGCCGTCCCCGCCGCGCAGGCGATCGCGCCCGACGCCGCCGAAGAGCCGGTCGTCGCCGCCCCCACCCGAGAGCTTGTCGTTCCCGCGCCCGCCCTCGACGTAGTCGTCGCCGTCCTCGCCGAACAGCACGTCGTCGCCGGTGCGGCCGAACAGCACGTCGTCGCCCGGGCCGCCCCAGATGCTGTCGTCGCCGTTCTCGCCCTCGAGGCTGACGTCGTCGCCGTCGCCGCCGCGGATGACGTCGTCGCCGTCGCCGCCGAGCACGGTGTCGGCGCCGGGGGAGCCGGCGATCACGTCGTCGCCCTCGCCCGCGTTGAAGACGCTGGCGCCGTCGGGGCTGCCGGCCGGCACGAGCGTGCGGGGGTTGGCCGCCTGCCCGGCGGGCACGGCGAAGAGGTTGTCGCCCAGCGCGGTGCCACGGACGTTGGGGCGCAGGTCGTCGGTCGGGTCGACGAGGTACTGCGCGGTATAGCCGGAGCAGGAGCCCATCGCCGCCTCGTCGGTCGGCCAGGCCGGCTTCTCGGGAAAGGGCGAGGCGTTGGCGAGCACCCGATTGGCGTTGGGCGGGAAGAGCTCGCCGCGCAGGAGCGTGCCGGCCTTCACCGGCCCGCCGTCGAGCCAGCGCGCCACCTGCGCGCAGGACGACGCGGCCGAGCGCAGGACGACGACGTGCTCGCAGTTGGTGATCAGGCCGCGGTCGTCGGCGAGGTCGATGACGGCCATGTCGTTGCCGTCGCCGCAGTCGATGACGTTGTCGCCGGGCGCGGTCGAGAAGGTCGGGTCGAGCACCGTCGTGGAGTTGCGCTCGAAGTCCGTCGCCCAGAGCAGGTCGTCGCCGGGACCGCCCACCAGCGTGTCGGCGCCGCTGCCGCCCGCGAGGACGTCGTCGCCCTCGCCGCCCTGGATCTCGTCCTGGCCCTTGCCGCCGAGCAGGAGGTCGTTGCCGGCGCCGCCGTCGATCTGGTCCTCGCCGCCCCCGCCGAAGGCGACGTCGTCGCCGGCGGGACCGTCGGGCGGCCCGTCGCCGAACAGGCGGTCGTCGCCGCCGCCGCCCGTGACGAGGTCTGCGCCGGGCCCGCCGTAGAGCCCGCCACCGTCCTCGCCGCGGGTTCCGTCGTTGCCGTTGCCGCCGTCGACGCGGTCGTCGCCCGCTCCCCCGAGGCCGAGATGGTCATCGCCGTAGGCGAGCTGCACGGTGTCGTTTCCGTCACCGCCGTCGGCGGCGTCGTCGCCCTGGCCGGCGTTGAGGACGTCGTTGCCCGGGCCACCGTCGAGCACGTCGTCGCCGCGCTCGGCGCCGAAGTCAGAGCCATGGCCGAGCTCGTCGTCGCCGACGCCGCCGACGAGCCGGTCGTCGCCGCTGCCGCCGCGCAGGCGGTCGTTGCCCGAGCCGCCGTTGAGGATGTCGTTGCCGACCCCGCCGAAGAGCAGGTCGTCGCCGCCGAGCGCGCAGATGCGGTCGGCCAGCCAGCCGCCGGTGATGCGGTCGGCGCCCGCGCTCCCGCGCTTGGAGCACTTCGCCGCCTGGGCGGTCGCAGGCAGCGCGACGATCGCCAGCGCGAGTGCGAGCAGCGAGGCGATCCAGCGCAGGCGCGACGACGAGGGGCACATGGGCCGGGTTATCGACAGCGCCGGGTTCGCCGTGAGCCGGCGGTCGCGGCCGCGGACGGACGGCGCCGGGCGCAGCTGTCATCCGTCCAGCCGGCGATGTCCATCGATCGCGTGACCTGGGGGCTCGAGCCGCCTAGACTTGTCCGGCATGAGCTACTCGAACGGCAGCGTCGGTTTGTGTGCATGCGGTCAGATGTCCGTCGCGAACTGCATCCGCTGCGGCAAGGCAGTCTGTGAGGTTCACGCGAATGAGATGCCGGCGACGCCGGACGGGATCTCCTCCGCCGCGGCCGGGCACTTCTCGGCAGCCGTCCGGATGACCGGCGGCCCGACGTGCGAGTCCTGCCGTGCCGAGATCGGCCAGTACGCCCTGCACGAGGCCGTCGCCGCACCGCGCGCGCCGCTGCCGGCCCATTGGCTGGACCGCGCGATCGCGCTCAGCAGCGACAGCAGCCGCAGCGCGCTGGAGAAGATCGAGGACGCCGAGCTGCCCTCGACGCTGACGCCCGGCCAGGTCGCCGAGGAGTTCCTGCGCCGGATGGAGCAGCAGCCGCGCGAGCGCGTGCCGATCACCCAGAGCACCGTGCTGCGCAAGCCCGAGTACGTCGAAGGCTGGACGGTCGACTGCCGGCGCACCGAGTACCTGTCGGCGGGCGACGCGGGCCGCTTCCGCCTGCCGTGCCTCATCTCGGTCCACGGCGAGCTGCTCGGGCCGGTGCTCGAGGACGACCAGCACGCAAGCGCGACCTGGTGGATCGTCGACGAGAACGACATCGAGCTTCCCAGGCTCGTCGCGAGCGTCGCGAACATCCTGATGCTCAGCGCCTTCGTCACCGAGTCGCGCGACAGCTGATCGGGGCCGCAGCCGGCCTGCTCGCCGCGCTGGTGGCGATCGACTCGGTCAACCCGGCGCTCGTC
>JAXDFS010000055.1:0-8016 GCA_034665465.1 Solirubrobacteraceae bacterium | reverse complement strand
GGGGGGTTCGCGCCGATGGAGCGCCGCGACGACCGGTGCATCCAGGCTAAGGTGCCCCGCGATGCCGCGCCTGAGGCTTGCCGTATTGCTGCTCCTCCCCGCGCTCGTGGCGACGGGGTGCGGCCGGAAGTTCAACACGGACGAATCCGCGGCCCCCGCGCTCGTCGGCCCGCCCAGCCAGGGGCGCGCCAACCTGGGCTTCCCGGAGTTCGCCACGAAGAACACCACGCGGGTCCCCGGCTCGGGCGCGACGCAGATCGCATCGGCCGTGCTGCGCGCGGTCTACCCCGACCCGGCCCGGCGCCCCGATGCGATCACGCTCGTCGACGGCGGCGACTGGCGCGTCGCCGTGGCGGCCGCCGCGCTCATGGCGCCGCCGTTCAACGCCCCGTCGCTGTTCACCAACGGCACCGACCTGCCGGCCGCGACGAGCAGCACGCTGAAGGCGCTGGCGCCGCAGGGCTCCGCCGCCGCCGGCAACGCGCAGGTCATCCGCATCGGCAACGTCGCCAAGCCGGCCGGCCTGAAGAGCTCGGACGTCGCGGGCGACACGCCGTTCGCGCTCACCCGCTCGATCGCCGGGTTGATCCGGTCGGCCAAGCCCGGCAAGACGAGCCGGGTCATCGTCACCAGCGCCGACGATCCCTCCTTCGCAGCGCCGGCGGCGGCCTATGCCGCGAAGTCCGGCGACCCGGTCCTGTTCGTCACGCACGCGGGCGTGCCACCCGAGACGCGCGCCGCGCTCGCCGCGCTCGCCGGGCTCGCGCGGCCGCGGATCTACGTGCTGGGGCCCTCGAAGGTCGTCACCCCGAAGATCACGCAGGAGCTGCGCCGCCTCGGCCGCGTCAAGCGCGTCGGCGGCCAGGACCCGGTGACCAACGCGATCGGCATGGCCCGCTTCCACGACGGCGCGTTCGGCTGGGGAATCGTCGACCCGGGCCACGGAGCGGTCTTCGCACGGGCCGGCCAGCCGCTGGAGGCCGCCGCCGCCGCGCCGCTGTCGGGCGCGGGCACCTTCGGCCCGCTGCTGCTGCTCGACAGCCCCGACCGGGTGCCGCAGGCACTGCAGCAGTACCTGCTCGACATCCAGCCCGGCTTCCAGCAGGACCCGGTGCGCGGGGTTTACAATCACGGCTGGATCGTGGGCACCGGCGATGCCATCTCGGTCGCCGAGCAGGCGCGCATCGACGCGCTCCTGGAGATCGTCCCCGTGCGCACGCCCGACGCTCCGCCGACGCCGTGACGAGCCCATGAGCCAAGCCGAGCAGCCCCAGCGCGCAGACGCCGCCCACCACGTCTCGGTCGACGACGTCCGTCAGCTGATGGGCGCCTCGACCCCGCACTTCGCGCTCCAGCTGCGCAACCGCATCGCCAAGCTCATCCGCACGCTGCCGGCCGATCACCCGGCGCGCATCGAGGGCGAGCGCGAGGTCGCCCGCCTGACCGCGCTCGGCGTCACAGGCGAGGTGCGCGGCCACGGCGCCGAGCCCGGGATGCACACGCTGCCGTCGGTCACCGAGACCGGCGAGCCCGCGGCCGCCGAGCACTAGGTTCGCCGCCGGCCGGCCGGGGGGTGCGTCGGATTTTCGGGTCTGGACGCGGGTTCTTCGACACACCCCGCGGAGATCGGCAGCGTCTGGACCCCGTTTTGGGCCGGGTCGGCCCCTCCATCCGCCAGACTTGAGGGATGCCCGAGCCCGAGATTCGTCCCGCCGGCATCGACGGCAGCGAGCTGCCCGGGCCCTACGCCGTCGGGCGCTACGCGGCCGGCCTGCGCGAGTTCCTGCGCGAGCGCCCGCGCGTGCAGCTGTTCGGCGAGATCTGGAACCTGCGCCTGAGCCGAGCGAAGGTCTACCTCGAGCTGCGCGACGCCGACGGCGCGCTGCCCTGCTCGATGTGGCGCACCGACTTCGACGCGCTCGGCCTCGGCGCGGGCGTGCTGTGCGACGGGGCGCAGATCGTGGTCGGCGGGGGCCTGGACTACTACACGGGGACGCGCACCTCGTCGCCGTCGTTCTCCTTTGCGATCGCCGAGCTGCGCGTCGCCGGCGAGGGCGATCTGCTCGCGCAGCTCGACCGGCTGCGCAAGACGCTCGACGCCGCCGGCCTGTTCGCGCCGCAGAAGCGGCTGCGCCGGCCGGCGCTGCCGCGCACGATCGGGGTCGTCACGGGCGAGGGCGGCAAGGCCCGCGACGACGTGCTCGCAGGCCTGCGCAGGCGCGGCTGGCAGGGCCGGCTCGTGTGGGCCTTCGCGCCGGTCCAGGACCGCCATGCGGCGCCGCGCATCACCGCCGCGCTGCAGGACCTCGCCGCGACCGGCGAGGTCGACGTCATCGTCGTCGCCCGCGGCGGCGGCTCGCTCGCCGACCTGTTCTGCTTCTGCGACGAGACGCTGTGTCGCACGGTCGCGCTGCTGGGCGTGCCCGTCATCGCGTCCGTCGGGCATCACACCGACCGCACGCTGATCGACGACGTGGCGGCGCTGAGCTGCTCGACGCCGACGCACGCCGCCGAGTCGGCCGTCCCGGTGCACTGCACGGATGCCCGCGCCGACGTCATCGGCCTCGCGCGGCGCCTGGACGTGCACGGCCGCCGCGCGCTGCTGCACCGCGCCCAGACGCTCTCGCGACTGGCCCGCGCGCCCGGCGAGCACGTCGCCGGCGAGCGCCGGCGCCTGCACCAGCGCCTGCGCGAGATCCGCGCCGCCGGGCGCCGGCGGATCGTCGCCGACGAGCGCGCGCGCACCGCGCGCCGGGCGCTCGTCCTGGATCGCAAGGCCGCTGCCGCAGGGCGCGACGCCCGCGGCGCGACCCGGCTGAGCGCGCTGGCGCTGGCGCTCGCCGCGCACGATCCCGAACGCACCCTGGAGCGCGGCTACGCGCTGGTCACCGACGGCGCCGGCGAGCTCGTCACGAGCGCGGCGGCGGCGCGCCGGGCGAGTGACGTGCGGCTGCGCTTCGCCGACGCCGCCGTCGATGCGACGATCCGAGCCGACGATGACCGAGCCTGACGCCGCCCCGCCGCTGAGCTACGAGGCCGCAACCGCGCGGCTGGAGGAGATCATCAAGCGCCTGGACTCCGGCGACGCGGGCCTGCGCGAGACGCTGGAGCTCTGCCGCGAGGGCCGCACGCTCGTCGAGCTGTGCGCCGCCGAGCTCGAGGCGGTCGGCCGCGGCCTCGAGGAGCTGCGCCTCGACGAGCTCGTCGCGCGGCTGCAGGCCGGGGCGGGCGCGGCGGGCTGAGGTCAGCTCGGCGGTTGCTGCGCCGGCCGATCGGGGCGCCGGCGTCGATGAACGACAGCTTTGAGGGAAGGCGGGTTCCGTCTCGGGGCGGCTCGCGGGGCAGGCTGACGAGGAGATGTTCGCATCCAACACCTACGCGTCGCCCTGGCCGATCGCCCGTCCCGCCACCGCCCCCCGCCCGAGCGCATGAGCGCACGAGCCGTCGGCCGCTCACCCCTTCAGCGCCGCCCGCAGCCGCTCATACCCCGGGCGCGCCCGGCCGTCAGGCCCGATCAGGCCCGAGTCGAAGCGGTCGGTGGGCTTGGAGCCGGTCCAGTTGTAGAGATAGATGCGCTTGATGCGCCTGCTCTTGCGCGCCTGCCTGATCGCAAAGGTCACCGCCCGCGCCGCTCGCTGCTCGTCCTGCGGGAAGCTCTTGCCGAAGTGCACGAGACCGCCCGTCTCGGTGAGCCAGACGTCGCCCTTGACCGCCCCGAGCAGGGCGCGCACCCCGGTGTCGCGGAAGCGGTTGGTGTCGGAGTAGTTATGCAGCCCCCAGATCCTCGGCGTCCCGGCGAGGCGGCTGCGATAGCGCTGGAGGTAGGCGACCATCCCGGGCTGGTCGAGGACATCGCCGGCGAGCACCGTGCAGGCCGAGCACTCGCTGCGCACGACGTTGTAGTACTCGGCGGCGCGCTCGGGGTTGCGGCTCGTCGGCTGGCTGGCGTGGTTGATCTCGTTCCACGGCGCGTAGATCGTGACCTGCGGGTAGCGCTTGCGAAAGGCGCGAAACGCGGCGCGGAACTCGGCGACGCTCGGCAGCCTGTCGGGGTGCACGCGCGAGTGGCCGAACGTGATGAACGGCTCGACCCCGGCTGCCTGCGCCCGGGCCAGCCAGGCATCGTCGATGTCGCGCTCGAAGCGCACGTTCACCGCGTCGTAGGCCGTCACGAGACGCGCCTTCTTGATCCCCAGAGCCTCAAAGCGCTTGTCGGTGAACATCTGAAAGCCCTGCTCGCCGATGCCGATCGTCAGCTGTGCGGCGGTCGGAGCGGGTGCGGGCGCGGGCGCAGCAGGCGCCGCGGGGGTGGCCGGCGCGGCCGGCGCAGCGGGCGCCGCGGTGGAGCCCGACCCGCCGCCACCACCGCCACAGGCGCCGAGGACGAGCGTCGCGAGCAGCGCCGCGCTGGCGCAAGCCTGGGGCCGGCGGGAGGCGTCCATGGCCCGTAACCCTGCCAGGTAGGCTCGAAAGATGAGCACCTACGACCTCGTGGCCGATCTCCCCCTGCGCATCGACGACTACGCGCTGGAGGGCATGGTGCAGGACGTCTCCAGCGACTTCACGCGCAAGTCGACGATCGTGCGCCTCGCGGGCGGAGGCGAGGACGGGGTCGGCGAGGACGTCGTCTACGACGCCGTCGACCACGAGATCGCCCAGGAGGCGGGCCCGAGCCTGCCGCTCGCCGGCGACTGGACGATCCGCACCTTCGCCGAGCACCTGGCGACGCTCGACCTCTTTCCCAAGGAGCCGGTCCGCGACGTCTCGCGCCTGTACCGCACCTGGGCCTACGAGTCGGCGGCGCTGGATCTCGCGCTGCGCCAGGCGGGCAGCCCGCTGCACGCGGTGCTGGGCCGCGAGCCCGAGCCGCTGACGTTCGTCGTCTCCCTGCGTCTCGGCGAGCCGCCGGCGCTGGACCCCGTCACCAGCCGCCTCGAGCGCTACCCGACGCTGCGCTTCAAGCTCGACCCGACGACCTCGTGGGACGAGGAGCTGATCGCTCAGCTCGTCGCCACCGGCGCCGTCGACTCCGTCGACTTCAAGGGCCTCTACGTCGGGACGGTCGTCGACGCGCCCGCCGACCCGGTCCTCTACCGGCGCGTCGTCGAGGCCTTTCCGGACGCCTGGATCGAGGACCCCAAGCTCACGCCGGAGATCGACGAGCTGCTCGCGCCCCACCGCGACCGCATCACCTGGGACGCCAACATCCACTCGATCGCCGACATCGAGGGGCTGCCGTTCGCCCCCCGCATGGTGAACCTCAAGCCGTCGCGCCTGGGCGGCGTCAAGCCGCTGTTCGACGCCTACGACCACTGCGCGGCGCACCACATCGGCGCGTACGGCGGCGGCCAGTTCGAGCTCGGCCCCGGCCGCGGCCAGATCCAGTACCTCGCCTCGCTCTTTCACCCCCACACGCCCAACGACACGTCGCCCTCGGGCTTTCACGTCCCCGACCCGCCCCCCGGGCTCGGATCCAGCCCGCTCGAGCCGGCGCCGTCGGCCACCGGCTTTCGCTGGGGCTCCGCCTAGAACGCGCGAAGCCCGGCGCAGGGCCGGGCTTCGGGTCAGGCTGTGCCGGCGCGACGAGCGCCCGCGAAGTCAGATTCCGCGTCTGCCGTATCCGTAGCCGCCGGTGCCGACGCCGCTGAGCAGCACGAGGACCGCGGCGATGATGGCGACGATGGCCGGCAGCCCGATCGCCAGGCAGAGCCAGTACACGAGTGCAGCGATCAGCACGGCTATGAGGATCCCGATCATGTGACGAACTCTCCTCGCGAATCGACGACAGGAACGTCTGGTGTTTGTGCAAATACCCACGAATCCGGGCGCACAACCGCTCCCGCCGCGTCCCTCACGGTTCTCTCATACGCGCTGGATCAGCGTCCCCGTCCCCAGCCCGCCGCCGCAGCACATCGTTACGAGCCCGACCTCCCGGTCGGAGCGCTCGAGCTCGTGCAGCAGCGTCGTGAGCAGCCGCGCGCCCGTCGAGCCCAGCGGATGGCCGAGCGCCATCGCGCCCCCGTTGACGTTGACGCGGTCCATGTCGGGATCGAGCTCCCTCCGCCACGCCGCGACGACCGAGGCGAAGGCCTCGTTGACCTCGAAGAGGTCGATGTCGCCGATCGTCATCCCATTGCGCTCGAGGATCTTGCGCGTCGCGGGAATCGGGCCCGTGAGCATGGTCACGGGGTCGACGCCGACCGTCGTCTGGTCGACGATCCGCGCCCGCGGCGCGAGGCCGAGGGCGTCGGCCCGCTCGCGCGACATGAGCAGCAGGCCCGCCGCCCCGTCGGAGATCTGCGACGCGTTACCGGCCGTGATCCTGCCGTCGGGCTTGAACGCGGGCTTGAGCGCCGCCAGCTTCTCCAGGCTCGTGTCGGGCCGGATCCCCTGGTCGGTGAGGCGGGCGGAGCCGTTGGTCGCGAACGGGATGATCTCGCGCTCGAAGCGGCCCTCCTCCGTCGCCTGGTGCGCGAGGCGGTGCGAGCGCAGCGCGAGCTCGTCGAGCTCCGAGCGCGGGATCTCCCACTGCTCGGCGATCATCTCGGCGCCCAGGCCCTGCCCCACGATGTCGTGCTTCTCGAGCAGCGCCGGCGGCCACGGCGTGCCGACCTGCTCGGACCAGCTCATCCCGATGCCCATCGGGATGTGGCCCATGTGCTCGACGCCAGAGCCGATCACGACGTCGTGGATGCCGGCGGCGATCAGCGCCGCCCCGAAGTTCACGGCCTGCTGGGCGGAGCCGCACTGGCGGTCGACGGTCGTCGCGGCCGCCTCGATCGGCAGGCCCATCTGCAGCCACGCGTTGCGGGCGACGTTCCAGGACTGCTCGCCGACCTGCTGCACGCAGCCGGCGATGACGTCCTCCACCTCGGCGGGGTCGATCCCGGCCCGCGCGATCAGCTCGGTGTAGACGGCGCCGAGCAGCTCGTTGGGATGCGTGTCCTTGTAATAGCCCTTCTCGGGGTGCCCGCGCCCGATCGGCGTTCGCACCGCTTCGACGATCACGACCTCGCGACCCTGCTGTCCGCTCATGGGCTCCCGTCCTGTCGCTTGACTGCTCTATGCCTCGTCTGACTAAGGTACTCAACCGATCGACTGGTCAGTCGGGGTCACGACGAGGGGGAGCAGCGATGCAAGAGAAGCTGGGGATCGCGGGAAGCGGTGCCATTGCGACCGGGCTGGCGGCCTGCGCCACGCGGACCGGCGGACACGTCCTGTGGGCGCGCTCGGACGCCTCCGCGCAGCGCGCGACGAAGGCGATCGCGAAGGCCTGCGAGCGGCTGGGCGAGGACTTCGACCCCGCCAACGTGACGGTCACGACCGACATCGAGGCGCTGGCGGGCGCGACCTTCGTCGTCGAGGCGATCGCCGAGGACGCGGCGCTCAAGAGCGAGCTGCTGGCCCGCCTGAACGACATCGCGGCCGACGACGCCGTGATCAGCACGACGACCTCGTCGCTGTCGGTGAGCGAGCTCGCGGCGGCCTCCGGGCGCCCGGAGAGCTTCGTCGGCCTGCACGTCTTCAATCCCGTGCCCCGGATGAAGCTCGTCGAGCTCGCCTATCCCGCCGAGGCGGGCGCCGCGGCCCGCGAGCGCGCAAGCGCCCTCTGCGAGGCGCTCGAGAAGGAGGGCGTCGACGTCCCCGATCTCGCGGGCTTCGTCGTCAACCGGCTGCTGTTCCCGTACCTCTTCAGCGCCGTCGACTTCATGGAGCAGACGGGCCTGCCGCCGGCCTCGATCGACACGTGCATGCAGCTCGGCGCGGCCCATCCGATGGGCCCGATCGCGCTGCTGGACTACATCGGGCTCGACGTCTCCGTGGCGATCGGCGACGCGATCGAGGCGAACGTCCCGCAGCGCCTGCGCGACCTCTGCGCCGAGGGCGTGCTCGGCCGTAAGACCCGCCACGGCCTGTATCCGCCGGAGTTCTACGCGCGCTGAACGCGGCCTGAAAGTCGATTTAGGTCGGCTTCAGCCTGCGCGAGCAACATCGGCGGCGCGACTAGATCGCACC
>JAXDFS010000054.1:0-6163 GCA_034665465.1 Solirubrobacteraceae bacterium | reverse complement strand
CTCCATGACCCGCCACAGCTCGGCGTCGGCCGCCGCGATCGAGTGGATCTGCGCGTGCGGGCCGTTCTTGTGCGAGTGGGCGTCGTTGTCGGGCAGCGACAGCAGGAGGAAGTCGAACAGGTCGTGCTCGACAAGGTGCTTGCCAACGCAGCCGGCGTGCTGGTCGCGCATCCCCGGGATCCCCATCCGCGACCAGCAGGTCGTCCTCTGACTGGCGAAGATGTCGGCGTAGAAGAGCTCGCGCGGGCCGAGCGTCGAGCGCTTGAACAGCGAGGACGCCGCGCGCGTCAGCGCGAAGTCCTTGGAGATCTCGTGCGGGTGACGGCCGCGATAGATGAGGTACGTCGTGCAGGCGGTGCGCACCGCCTCCTCGTCGTCGAGCGTCTCGAAGACCGTCTGCACCTCGGGCGAGAGGTGGGTCGCGTTCATGTTGAAGATCGTGTCGACCAGCTGGCGGTTGAGGCCGAACTTGCGCGACGCCGAGAACGACGATCCGTACTCGACGTAGCGCTGCTCGGCGCGCGAGTACCAGTTCATCGAGGGGATCTCGTGCTCGGCCTGCAGGCGTCCGGTGGCGATCGTCGCCGCGCAGACCGGCGTGACCGACGGGAACGCCGCGACGCAGTCGTCGATGTACGTCCCGCGCTCGCGGATCGCGCTGAGCGCCGGGGCGCTGCCGGAGCGCATCGCGCGCTCGGCCATCGTCGGCTTCATGCCGTCGATGACGGTGAGGACGAGCTTCGGCGGGCTCACCGCAGGATGCGAAGGCCCGCGTACTTCTCGCCCTCGCGGCGCTTTCCCCCGCGCAGGAGGAAGGCGAAGAAGCCGAGCGCGACGACCGAGACCGGCGCTGCGACGACCGCCAGCGCGGCCAGCACGAGTGCCGTGCCGTCGACATAGACGGGCAGCGCGGCGCGCGCCTCGTCGTCCAGGCGCGCGCGTGTGCGCCCGACCAGCGAGCGCGTCGCGGCTCCGGCCAGCGCGGCGCAGAGCCCGCCGCCGAGCAGGCCCGGCCACCAGAGGTCGAAGTGGTCTGCGAGCGTCGCGGCGAACAGCAGCGCGCCGAGGCCGATGCCGATGCCCGCCAGCGCCGACTCCAGGGGTCCCTCGGGCACGCCGCGCCGCTGGGCGACCACGACGGCGACCACCGCGATCACGACCGCCAGCAGCCAGACGGGCGACTCCAAGAACGAGAACGGCGTCCCCTCGTAGTCGATCCCGATGTTCCCGGTCGCGAGCGCGCCCGCCACGAGCGCAGGCAGAAACGGGCGGATGCCCGCCGCGCCGGCCAGCCCGGCGCCCTGGAGAATGTCGATCAGCAGTCGCACAGCGTCCGGTAGCGTGAGGGCGATGACGATAGACGACAGGGAGGGGCGGCCCGTCGGCGAACCCCGCCGGATGGCCACCAGGCCCGGCACCCGTCAGACGTCGCGCGACCTCGAGCGCTACGCGGGCCTGTTCGCGGCGCGCACCCGCGTCATGAAGTCCTCGGCGATGCGCGACCTCATGGCGCTCACCGAGCGCGCGGACATCATCTCGCTCGCGGGCGGCCTGCCGGACACCTCGTCGTTTCCCTCCGAGTCCTTCGCGGCGATCATGGGCACCGTCGCGATCGACTCGACGGCGCGCTCGCTGCAGTACGGCCCGACCGAGGGCCTCGGCGTCCTCAAGAGCTGCATCGCCGAGGTCATGGCCGAGGAGGGCATGATCGTCGATCCCGGCGACGTGCTCGTCACGACCGGCGGCCAGCAGGTCATCGACCTCGTCTGCAAGACGCTGATCGACCCCGGCGACGTGATCATCGCCGAGGCGCCCACCTATCCGGGCGCGGTGCCGACCTTCTGCTCCTACCAGGCCCAGGTCATCCAGATCGGCCTCGACGAGGACGGCATGCGCATCGACGAGCTCGAGGCGACGCTCGACCGCCTCGACGCCGAGGGCCGGCGGCCGAAGTTCATCTACACCGTGCCGACCTTCCAGAACCCGGCCGGGACGACGATGTCGCTGCCGCGCCGGCGGCGGCTGGTCGAGGTCGCGCGCGAGCGCGAGCTGCTGGTGCTCGAGGACAACCCCTACGGGCTGCTGCGCTACGAGGGCGACCCGCTGCCGACGCTCTACGCGCTGGAGGGCGGCGACTTCGTCATCTACCTCGGAACCTTCTCGAAGATCCTCTCGCCGGGCGTGCGGCTGGGCTGGAGCGTCGGGCCGCGGCCGGTGCTGGAGAAGATGAACATCGGCAAGCAGGCGGCCGACCTGTGCTCGTCGTCGCTGACGCAGTACTTCGTCGCGGCCTACTTCGCCAGCGGGCGCTGGCAGGACTACGTGCACTCGCTGCGCGAGATCTACCGCCGCCGCCGCGACGTCATGCTCGACGCGCTGGCGGAGTGCCTCGGCCCCGAGTCGAGCTGGACGCATCCGCAGGGCGGCCTGTTCATCTGGGTCACCCTGCCCGACTACATCGACACGACCGACCTGCTGGCGCGCGCGCTCGACCAGCACGTCGCCTTCGTCCCCGGCCGTGCCGCGTTCCTCGACGGCCGCGGGGGGAGCAGCATGCGCCTGAACTTCTCCGGCGTCGGCGAGGCCGACATCCGCGAGGGCATCCGGCGCATCGGCGAGGTCGTGCGCGAGCAGGTCGAGCTGTACGGGACGCTCACGGGCTCGCACAACGTCGTGGCACCGCCCGAGCCGGCGCCGGCCGAGCCCGATCCCGACCTGGCCGACGTGCTGCACCTCACGCGCCTGCCCGACCGCCGCCGTGGCGGCGGCCTCGGGTTCCGCGAGGGATGACGCGCGTCGCCGTGCTCAAGGGCGGGCGCTCGCTCGAGCGCCAGGTGTCGCTGAAGTCCGGCGCGCGCGTGCAGGACGCGCTCGAGCGCCGCGGGCACGACGTCGTCGGCATCGACGTCGGCCATGACCTCGTCGCGCGCCTGCGCAGCGCCGCGCCGGACGTCGCGTTCGTCGCGCTGCACGGCCGCGACGGCGAGGACGGCACCGTGCAGGAGCTGCTGGAGGCGCTCGGCATCCCCTACACGGGCTCGGGCGTCTCGGCCTGCATCCGCTGCGCCGACAAGGTGCTCGCCAAGCACCACATGCTCGACGCCGGCATCCCGACGCCCGACTTCTTCGCCTTCAACGAGACGGCCTTCAAGGAGCTCGGCGCCGCGGACGCGCTGCCGGCGATCGAGCAGCGCCTCCGATTCCCGATCGTCGTCAAGCCCTCGGGCCAGGGATCGGCGCTGGGGATCAAGTTCGCGGCCTCGGCGAAGGACGTGCCGGGCGCGCTCGTGGCCGCGTTCTCCTACGGCGACAAGGTCCTGCTCGAGCATCACGTCGACGGGCGCGACCTGGCCGTCTCGATCCTCGACGGCGAGGCCCTGCCGGTCGTCGAGGCGGTGCCGCGCGAGGAGGACTTCTACGACTTCGAGGCGCGCTACGAGATTGGCCGCACCGAGTTCGTCTGCCCGGCGCAGCTGCCCGAGCCGGTCACGGCGCGCGCGCAGGAGATCGCGCTCGACGTCTGGCGCGTGCTCGGCTGTCGCGGCTTCGCACGGGTCGACCTCATGCTCGGCGCCACCTCGGGCGAGCTCACGGTGCTGGAGGCCAACACCATCCCCGGCATGACCGAGACCTCGCTGATGCCGCAGGCGGCGGATGCGGCGGGGATCGGCTTCGACGCGCTCATCGAGCGCATCGTGCAGCTGGCGCTCGCCTAACCGTCGTCGCCGGCGAAGTCCTCCGGCGAGACCTGGTCGAGGAAGTCCTTGAACTTCTCGACGACCTCCTCGGTGTCCTCCACGTCGTGCTCGAACTCGATCGCCGACTCGGCGATGACCTCCTCGGCGGCGAAGATCGGCGCGCCCGATCGCACGGCGAGCGCGAGCGCGTCGCTGGGGCGCGAGTCGATCTCCATCTCCTTGCCGTCGACGGCAAGCGTGATCGAGGCGAAGAACGTGTTGTCGCGCAGCTCGGTCACGGCGACCTGGGTGCAGCGCACGTCGAGCTCGCCGAGCATGTCGCAGAGCAGGTCATGCGTCATCGGGCGCGGCGTGGTCGCACCCTGGAGCTTCATGAGGATGGCCGCAGCCTCGGGGTGCCCGATCCAGATCGGGAGGAACTTGTTGCTGTCGACGGTCTTCAGGAGCACGATCGGCTGCTTGCCGACCATGTCGAAAGAGACGCCGTAGATGACCATCTCCTGCATTGACCGGGAGCATAGCTACGGGCCCAACCGCGACTGCGCGGCCGGCGGACCGCCGGCACCTCGCCGAGCGGGACGTTTGTAACACCCGCAGCATTCTTTCCCAGAGTTGGCGCGCGCGCCCGTATCATCCGCGGATGGCCCCAGCCGACACGCGGGCGCCGACCAGGCCGGGCACCGGGCGCGAGCGCATCCTCGAGGCCGCCTACGGCCTCTTCAGCCGTTCGGGGGTGCGCGCCATCGGCGTCGACACGATCACCGTCCATGCCGACGTCGCGAAGATGACGCTCTATCGCAACTTCGCGTCGAAGAACGAGCTGGCCACGGCCTTCATGGCGCTGCGCGAGGAGCGCTGGGTGAAGGGCTGGCTGCAGGCCGAGGTCCTCGGCCGCGCCGACTCGCCAGGCGACCGGCTGCTGGTCATCTTCGACATCTTCTCGGAGTGGTTCGCGCGCGACGACTTCGAGGGCTGCGCGTTCGTGACGTCGCTGCTGGAGTTCGAGGACCGCGACGACCCGGTCCGCCAGGCCTGCGTCGTGCACCTGGCGAACATCCGCTCCTTCCTCGGCGAGCTGGCGACGGCCGCCGGGATCGACGAGCCGGAGCGCTTCGCCGCGCAGTGGCACATCCTCATGAAGGGCTCGATCGTCGCATCACACGAGGGCGACCACGATGCGGCCCGCAAGGCCCAGGAGCTCGGCCGCCTGCTGCTCGAGCGCCACGGCGTGGCGCTCGCCGCCTGACGCCTGGGCGCGCGACTCAGGCGGTCAGCACGAGCGGCGCGCCGTCGCGCACGACGATCGTGTGCTCGGCATGCGCCGACCACGACGCGTCGGCCGTGCGGACCGTCCAGCCGTCGCGCCCCATGCGCATCTGCGCGCCGCCGGCGGCGATCAGCGGCTCGATGGTGATGACGAGCCCGTCGCCCAGCGGCTCGGCCCGCGCCGCCTCGTAGGAGTTCGGGACGTCCGGCGGCTCGTGGATGCGGCGGCCGATGCCATGGCCCGCGAGCCCCTCGCAGACCGAGAAGCCGCGCTGCTCGACGGCCTGCTGCACGGTTGCGCCGATCGCGTTCAGCGGTCGCCCGGCGCTCGCGACCTTCAGCGCGAGCGAGAGCGCGTGCTCGGCCGTGCGGATCAGGCGGATCGCCTGCGGGCGCCCCTCGCCGACGACGACGGTCCGGCAGGCGTCGGCGTAGTAGCCGTCGAGCTCGGCGGTGACGTCGAGCTTGACGAGGTCGCCGCGGCGCAGGCGTCGGCGCCCGGGGATGCCGTGCACGGCCTCGTCGTTGACGCTGATGCACGTCACGCCCGGGAAGCCGTAGTCCAGCTGCGGGCCCGACCGCGCCCCGGCGCGGGCGAACTCGCGGGCGGCGATCGCGTCGAGCTCGGCGGTCGTGACGCCGGGGCGCACGGCGCGGCGCATCGCCCGGATCGTCACGGCGACGACGCGGCCGGCGGCCTGCAGGGCGGCCAGCTCGTCGGGGCTGTTCACGGACATTGCACTGCAGCCTAGATCGCCGCTCGTGTGAAGGCAGCATTACGGTCAGGTAGCGGTCAGGACGGGGCGGGCACACTGCGTGCGTGCATGTCGCCGCACCGATCGCGTGGTCGCCGCGCAGCGTGGCCGCCAGGCGCGGTGCCGGCCCGCTCGTCGGCGCCGCGATCGCGGTCGAGCTCGCCTGCCTGCTGGTGCTCGTGCTCGGCGCCGACGACTCGCACCGGCTGCTCGTGCCCGCCGCCCGGCGCGCGTTCCCCGGCTGGCTCGCAGGGCCCCTGCCCCGGATCGACGCCGGACTTGCCGCCGGGGACATCGCCGGCCTGATGATGGTCATGGTGCTCGGCTACGGCATCGTGCTCGCGCTGGCGCCGAGGATCCAGGGGCGCTGGCCGCTGGCCGTCTGCATCGCCGCGATCCTCGTCTGCGGCCTCGCGCCGCCGCTGCTGTCCGCCGACGTCTTCG
>JAXDFS010000053.1:0-4518 GCA_034665465.1 Solirubrobacteraceae bacterium | reverse complement strand
ACGTCGTCACGGCCCTCTGCGATCTCCTCCAGCAGCGGAGCGATCGCGCGGCAGGGTGCGCACCACGGGGCCCAGAAGTCGACGAGGATCGGGACCTCGGACTCGATGACCTCGGCCTGGAAGTTGCTGTCTGTGACCTCGCTGATCGATCCGGCCATGGTGTTTCTCCTTTTGTGGCGAAAGCTTCCTACCACTATACAAAGTGAAGCGAGGTTCTACCCGGCCAGTGCGCGCAGCACACCGGGGCTCACGTAGACCTCGACGAATGCGGCCGCGATGAGGACCGGGACCGCGAGCATGACGGTCACGACGGTCGCCGCCAGCAGCTCGTGCCAGTCGCCGCGGCGGCTGGCGATCATCCAGGCGGCGAGCGGCAGGAAGAGCGCGACGAGCTCAGGCAGCGCGTGCGGGAGCAGGCCGGCGAGCAGCAGGGCGTGGGAGATGCCGAGCTCGGCGCCCAGGGTGGCCGCGCCCTGCCCGAGGACGAAGGCCTGCGTTATGAGCGAGAACCCGGTCGCGGCGATCACGAAGGCGATCGCCATGGGCCCCGCCTTCTCGTGCACCCAGCGCGAGATGCCGCTGCGCCGGCGCGCCTCCAGCGGCAGCGAGCTGCCGGCGATGAAGCCCGCGACGCAGGCCATCGCGTGCAGCGCCAGGACGAGCAGGTTGCGCCCGACGACGTGCGCGACGCGGGCGACGCCGGGATGCGCGTCGCTGCCGAGGAAGGTCCCCGGGCCGGGGTCCGGGATCGACACGCCGGCGATCACCCAGACCGCCGCCAGCAGCAGCAGCGAGATCGCCAGCGAGCCCGCCAGCCAGCGGCGCAGGACCGGCCACGGGCGGTCGTTCCAGAGCGTGAGCGTCGCACGCGTGTCGGCGAGGCCGCGGACGAGCACCAGATCGGATGTCTGCACGGGGCCGGGCATCGGCGCCCGCGGGCCGGCTCGCGCTCAGCGGCCGCTGCGCTGGCCGGATGTGCGAGCGCGCGGCCCGAAGCGCAGCTGCGGCACGAGCAGCGCCGCCTCTCCCGCGATCCGCCAGGACATCTTCGACTGCCCGGCGCGGCGATCGCGGAAGACGATCGGCAGCTCGACGACGCGGAAGCCCGCGCGCACCGCGCGGTGGGTGAGCTCGACCTGGAAGGCGTAGCCGCGCGAGCGCACGGTCGGCAGGTCGATCGCCTCGAGCACCTCGCGCCGGAAGCACTTGAAGCCGCCGGTGAGGTCGCGCACGCTGAGCCCGAGCACGCGGCGCGCGTACCACGAGCCGCCGCGGCTGACCAGCCGCCGCGCCCGCCCCCAGTCGGTGACGCTGCCGCCCGCGACGTAGCGCGAGCCGAGCACGACGTCGGCGTCCGCCGCGGCCGCCAGCAGCCGCGCGAGGTCGGCGGGGTCGTGCGAGAAGTCCGAGTCCATCTCCAGCACGAACGCGGCGCCGCCGTCCAGCGCCCGCGCGAAGCCGGCGAGATACGCCGGGCCCAGGCCCTCGCGAGTCGTGCGGTGCAGCACCTCGACTTCCTCGTGGCGGGCGGCGAGCCGGTCGGCGATCGCGCCCGTCCCGTCGGGCGAGCCGGCGTCGACGACGAGGATCCGGTGCGCGCCGGGCGCCGCCTGCGCGAGCACCGCACGGGCGGCGTCGACGATCGCCTCGATGTTCTCGGCCTCGTCGTACGTCGGGAGGATCAGCCAGGCGGTGGGCGAGGGCATCGGCGCGACTACCCTACGTGCGCGCCCCCAGCCATGGCCTCCGACCCGTCAAATCTCGAGATAGCCGCCGTCTTCGACGAGCTCGCAGACCTCTACGAGCTCGACGGCGCGGTCGTGCATCGCGTGCTCGCCTACCGGGGCGCCGCCAAGAGCGCGCGCGACGCGATGGTCTCGGTCGCCGCCATGACCCGCCAGGGCCGGGTCACCGAGCTCGCCGGGATCGGCAAGACGCTCGAGGAGAAGCTCGTCGCCCTGCTGGACACCGGGACGATCCCGGCGCTCGACAAGCTCCGTGCGAAGTACCCGCCCGGGCTGCTGGAGATGACGCGGCTGCCGGGGCTGGGCCCCAAGCGGGCGCGGCGCCTGTTCGACGAGCTCGGGATCGAGTCGCCGCAGATGCTGCGCGCGGCCGCCGAGTCGCAGGCGCTGCGCGGGATCAAGGGCTTCGGGCCGAAGTTCGAGGCGTCGATGCTGTCCTCGCTGGACGCGGGCGTCGCCGAGCGCCCCGCGCAGCGCGTGCTGCTCAATCGTGCGCTGACGATCGGGGAGCAGATCGTGGCGGCCCTGCGCGCGCATCCCGCCGCCGAGCGCGTGGAGCTCGCCGGCTCCGCGCGCCGCCAGGCCGACTCCGTCAAGGACCTCGACATCATCGCGACGGCGAGCGACCCCGGCGCGCTCGTGCGCGCGCTCGGCGACCTGGAGGAGATCGAGTCCGCCTCGGCCCCGAACGAGCACGCTGCCCGCGGGCGCACGCACACCGGCCTGCCGGTCGACCTGCGCGTCGTCGAGCCCGCCAACTTCGGCAACCTGCTGCAGCACTTCACCGGCTCGCAGGCGCATAACGTCGCGCTGCGCGAGGCCGCGGTGCGCCGCGGGCTGCACGTCTCCGAATACGGGATCCTCGACGACGAGACCGGCGAGACGCTGCACTGCGCGACCGAGGAGGAGGTCTACGACCGCCTCGGCCTGACCTACCCCGAGCCCGAGTTGCGCGAGAACCGCGGCGAGCTCGCGCCGGGCTTCGCGCCGCCGCGGCTGATCTGCGTCGAGGACCTGCGCGGCGACCTGCACATGCACACGACCGCCTCGGACGGGCGCAACTCGATCGAGGAGATGGCGCGCGGGGCGCTCGCCCGCGGCTATGAGTACATCGCGATCACCGACCACTCGGCGACGCACGGCTTCGGCAACCACCTCACGCCCGACGACCTCGAGCGCCAGATCGAGCGCGTGGCGGAGGTCAACGAGCGCCTCGCGGGCGAGGGGATCGTCGTGCTCGCCGGCACCGAGACCAACATCCTGCCCAGCGGCATGCCCGACTACGACGACGAGCTGCTCGCGCGCCTGGACTGGGTGGTGGGGTCGGTGCACACCGCCTTCGGCACCCCCGCGAGCGAGATGACCAAGCGCATGGTGCACGCGATCGAGCACCCCTGGATCGACGTCATCGGCCATCCGACCGGCCGCAAGATCCAGCGCCGCCCCGGCTACGGCCTGGACATGGAGGCGGTCATCGCGGCTGCGGCCCGCACCGGCACGATGCTCGAGATCAACTCGGCGCCCGACCGCCGCGACCTCGACGACGTCAACGCGCGCGCGGCCGCGCAGGCCGGCGTCCTGCTCACGATCGACTCCGACGCCCACGGCGCCAACACGCTGCACCACGTGCGCTGGGGCGTCGCGACGGCGCGGCGGGCCTGGCTGACGCCCGAGAACGTCGCCAACACGCGGCCGTGGGCGCAGTTCGCGGCGCTGCGAAAACGTGCTCGAAACAGCTAGCCGAGCAGCCGCGGCAGCAGCTGCTCGCGCACGATGGCGTCCACCGCGTCGCGTGAGAACGGCGCGATCGCGACCTGCGCGCTGCGCGCATAGCCGGCGACCGGATCGTCGAGCGCGGCCCGCAGCGCGCGCGGCAGGCCGGCGTCGTCGCCGACCACGAGGCGCGGATCCAGCGCGCGCGCCAGCGGCAGCGCGGCGTAGGGCCCGGGAGCGGTCGTCGTGACGAGCACGCAGCCGTCCGCGAGCGCCTCGAGCTGGGCGATGCCGTAGTCCTCGCGGCGTGGCGCGGCAACGAAGACGCGCGCCCGGCGCAGGAGCGCGCGGTAGGCGTCCGGGTCCAGGCGCCCGGCGACCCGCACCCCGGGGGCGTCGATGCGCAGGTCGGCTCCGGCGATGACCAGCTCCTCGTCGCTGCGCCGTGTCGCCGCCCAGGCGGCCAGGATCCGGTCCAGGCCCTTCTTGTGCGGGTTGGCGGCGTAGGTCAGCACGGCGATGTCGCGAGCGCCGCCGCCGTCGCCGTCGCCGGCTGACGGCTCGACCGGGATCGGGACGACGATCGCGGGCGCGTGGGGCCGCGGCGTCTCGGTGAGCGTGCCGGGATCGACCGCGACGAGCAGCGGGGCCGCCGCCAGGCGCCGGCGCTCCAGCGGCCGCTGCCAGAAGCCGTGGCGGCCCGGGCGGTTGGCGGCCGACGGCGCGTCGTAGCGGATCGCGCCCGGTCGCGGCCACAGCAGGGCGGCCGTGGCGGGGGAGTAGACGACCGCACGCGGGCGCTGCTCGGCGATCGCGGCCGTCGCCGCGGCGCGCGCGGCCAGCGCCCAGCCGAGGTCCGTGAGCGCGAACGTGCGCACCTCGCGCGGGCGCCGCGCCCGCGCGACGGCGACGCTCGCGCCGGCCCGCCGCAGCGCGCCGGCGAACTCCTCGTCGGAGGCGCGCAGCCCGGCGGTCGAGCCGAGCGAGACGAGGAGGACGTCGGGCGCCGGCATCGGCCTGGCATCCTCGCAGCCCGATGACCGGCACCTTCATCAACGTC
>JAXDFS010000052.1:0-2742 GCA_034665465.1 Solirubrobacteraceae bacterium | reverse complement strand
TCGCGCTCGTTACCCGCGCAACCCGCGAGATCGAGGTACGTGTCGAGGTCTCTCGATTCGGTGACGATCTCCTCGCGCAACAGCTTCAGGCTGTTCGAATCGAAGAGCCCCCGCAGGTCGGTATCCGCGAGGACGCGGGTCGTCGACGGGTCACGGGCGTGCTCGAAGCGGTTGAGCTCGAGGCCGACCAGCGGATCCGCGGGTGCCAGCTGGTCGACGACGAGGATCGTCCCGCCGGGACGCGTGACGCGCGCGAGCTCGGCGACCATCAGCTCCGGCCGCGGTGTGTGGTGCAGCGTGCGCAGCGTCCCCGCGACGTCGAACGACGCCCGCTCGAATGGGAGATGCTCGCCGTCGCCGACGACGACTTCGACGTTGGGCGGTGCATCGGCCCGCGCCCTCGCCGCAAGCGCCTCGTCCAGCTCGACCGCCACGACCTCGCGGACGCGCGATGCGATCGCGAAGGCGAAGGCCCCCGCACCAGCGCCGACGTCGAGCGCGCGCTCGTCTCCACCGAGCTGCAGCCAGTGATCGAGCCGCTCCGTGAGCGCGGCGGCGCGCTCCCGCTGCAGCGCCGCGCGGCGCTCCGCGTTCCCGCTCATGAGTCGGTGACCACCCGTCGTGCACGCGTCGGCGAGGCATTGATGCGGGAGGCCAGCTCGTAGGTGATCGTGTTCGCCACCCGCGCGTGCTCCTCCAACGGCATGCCGTGGCCGACGATCGTCACCGGGGTACCGGGCGGTAGCTCGCGGTCGAGCTCGACGGCGGTCGCGTCCATCGAGACCGCACCGATCACACGACGCCGCTCGCCTGCGACGCGGACTTCGGTGCCGGTCAGGTCGCGGCTGAAGCCGTCTGCGTAACCAAGCGGCATGATCCCGATCCACGTGTCGTGCTCGGCGACGAACCGCCTCCCGTAACCCGTCGACTCACCCGTGTGCAGCAGCTTCGACTGTGCAATCTCGCTCGTCCAGGAGAGCACGGGCTCGAGGCCGTCCTCGCCGGGATCGGTTCCGAACGGCGAGAGACCGTACAGCGCGATTCCGCAGCGGACGGCGTCGAAGCGCGATTCGGGCAGACGCAGCGCGGCAGCGCTGTTCGCGACGTGGCGCGTGAGGTGCGAGAGCGGATCGGTCGCCGCGCGAAAGCGCTCGATCTGCAGCCGCGCGAAGTCCGGGTCGGTGTCGGCGGTCGCGAGGTGCGTCATCACGCCGACCACCTCGCGCTCCGGCGCGGGGAGCTCGGAGACGCCCCAGCGCCCCATCCCGGTGTCGAGCTTCACGTGCACGGCGACTCCCTCCGGGATCTCGTCGGCGACGACGAGCTCGAGAGCCGCGTCCCGCGCGGCCGCGACCTCCCTGTTGGCCGAGGTCGGCCCCATGACGACGATCCGCGCCGCGGGAAGCTCCGGCCGGAGGGCGAGGCCCTCCGCGACGGTGGCGACGCAGAGCGCACGCGCCCCGGATGCGAGCGCAGCCGCAGCGATGTCGGTCGCGCCGTGCCCGTAGCCGTTCGCCTTCACGACCGCCCAGAGCTCGGCGCCGTCGAGGGCGCGCAGGAGCACCCGCACGTTCCGGCGCAGAGCGCCGAGGTTGATCGCGATCTCGCTCCGAGCCACGCCGCTACGCCAGCGGTTGCCGCTGCCAGCCCTCGCCGGAGAGCGCGAGCTGAATGCCCGGAAGCAAGTCGCTCGCGACGAGCCCGGCCTGCGGCTCGACGAGCGTCGAGGCGAGCCCGTGCGCGACGGCGCCCGCGGCTGCGGCCAGCCGGGCTTCCATCCCCTTGGCGAGGAACGCGGAGATGACGCCGGTGAGGACGTCGCCGGTACCCGCCGTTGCGAGCGAGGGCAACCCGTACGCGGCGACGAGCACGCCCTGACGCGGCGCGGCGACGGGCGTGTCGGCGCCCTTCAGCAGCACGACGGCGCCGAAGATCGACGCCGCCCGCCGCACGGACTCGAGCCGGTGCGCGTCGAGGTCCCGCGCCTCCATCCCGAGCAGTCCGGCGAGCTCCCCCGAGTGCGGCGTCAGGATCGTCGGCGGCTTCCGCTCGAACGGGTCGAGCTCCCACAGGGCGTCCGCGTCGAGCACGACAGGCTTCTGGAGCCGCTCGAGCAGGACACGCACGAAGTCCCGCGTGCCGTCGCTGCGACCGAGGCCCGGCCCGATCGCGACGGCGTCGGCGCGCTCGGCCGCCTCGAGCACCGCGTCGGCGGCGCGCGGCAGCAGCCGGCCGGACGGATCCTCCGGCAGCGGCCGCTTGACCGCCTCGAGCAGCCGCGCCTCGAGCACCGGCAGCGTCGACTCGGGCGCAGCGACCGCGACGTAGCCGGCGTCGGCGCGGAACGCCGCGAGCACGGCGAGCATCGGGGCGCCGGTCAGCCCGGGCGAGCCGCCGACGATCAGCACCGACCCGGCGCGGTACTTCGTACTCCCGCCGCCCTTGCGCGGCACCTGCTCGAGCACGGAGGCAGGAACCAGCGCGTGCTCGTGCTCTGCCGGCTCGAGGCCGATGTCCACCACGCGCACGGCACCGCTGTGGAAGCGGCCCGGCGCGATCGCGAGCCCGACCTTCGGCGAGCCGAACGTGACCGTCGCGTCGGCGCGGACGGCCGCTCCCGGAACCTCGCCCGTCGAGGCGTTCACGCCCGAGGGCACGTCGACCGCGACGACCGGCGTCCCCGCGGCGTTCATGCGCTCGATCATCCGCGCGACGTCCTCGCGTGGCGCCTCCTTCAGGCCG
>JAXDFS010000051.1:0-6517 GCA_034665465.1 Solirubrobacteraceae bacterium | reverse complement strand
AGCGCGCTGGACCTCGGCGCGATGTCGATGTTCTGGTACTGCTTCCGCGAGCGCGAGCAGATCCTCGACCTCTTCGAGCAGAGCTCCGGGGCGCGCATGCACACGCGCTACATCCAGGTCGGCGGCGTGGCCGAGGACATCCCGCGCGGCTGGGTCGAGAAGGTCCGGGAGTTCACCGCCGTCATGCCCGGGCGCGTGGACCAGTACAACGACCTGCTCGCCAACAACGAGATCGTGCTGCAGCGCCTGCGCGGGGTCTGCCCGCTGGCGGAGTCCGAGCTGCTCGCGCTCGGCGTGACGGGCCCGCTGCTGCGCGCCGCCGGCAACCCGTGGGACCTGCGCAAGGCGATGCCCTACTGCTCCTACGACCATTTCGACTTCAACATCCCGGTCGGCACCGAGGGCGACAACTGGGATCGCTTCGCGGTGCGCGTCCAGGAGATGAAGGAGTCGGTGAAGATCATCGACCAGGCGCTCGACGGGCTGCCCGAGGGTCCCTGGATCACCGACGACCGCAAGGTCGCGCTGCCGCCGCGCCATGAGCTCGCGACGTCGATGGAGGCGCTGATCCACCACTTCAAGCTCGTGACGGAGGGCTTCCGCGTCCCGCCCGGGGAGGCCTACTTCCCGGTCGAGTCCCCGCGCGGCGAGCTCGCGTGCTTCGTGCGCTCCGACGGCTCCTCAAAGCCCGCGCGCGTGCACATGCGCGACCCCTCGTTCGTCAACCTCCAGGCGACCGCCCCGATGACCGAGGGCGCCTACATCGCCGACCTCATCGCGACGCTCGCGATGCTGGACCCGGTGCTCGGCGGGATCGACCGGTGATCGGCCGGCGCAAGAAGGCCCTCACCGCGACGCCGGATGGCGTCGTGGCGGCCGAGCGGGCGCCCGAGATCCCCGCGATCGCCCAGCGCACGGTCCCGCGCTTCGGCCATGGCTCGCGCGTCCCCGGCTGGGACGACGCGGTCGACCTCACGAAGGATCCGTCCGAGGTCCCCGACCCGGCCACGACGGCGGTCCCCGCCGCGCTGCGCGCCGAGATCGAGGCGCACATGGCCAAGTACCCCGACTTCCACAGCGCCGCGATCCCGGCGCTCGCCGCCGCCCAGCGCCACCACGGCTGGTGCTCGCCGGAGGCGATCGAGCAGGCCGCCTGCGTCATGCGCCTCACGCCCGGCTACCTCATCTCGGTCGCGTCCTTCTACGACATGCTCGAGACGCAGCCGGTCGGCCGCAACCGCGTGTACGTCTGCACGAACATCTCCTGCTCGCTGTGCGGCGCCGATGCGCTGCTCGAGCGCCTGCAGGAGGAGACCGCCGGCGACCCGGACTTCAACGTCCGCGCGTTCGAGTGCCTCGGCGCCTGCGACATCGCGCCGATGGCCTCCGTCAACGACGTCTACATCGGCCCGATCACGCTCGACGACGTGGCGCCGCTCGTCGGCCAGATCCGCGAGGGGCTGCCGCCGCTGCCCAACAAGCAGCTGCGCCGGCGCAAGAGCACCGACCCCGGAGCCCGATCATGAGCCCGACGATCCTCTTCAAGGACATCGACGAGAACGGCCTGAACACGATCGACGTGTACCGCCGCCGCGGCGGCTACGAGGCCATGCGCAAGGTCCTGACGCAGATGACGCCCGAGCAGGTCGTCGACGAGCTCATGGCCTCCGGGCTGCGCGGCCGCGGGGGCGCGGGCTTCCCCAGCGGCAAGAAGATCTCCTTCATCCCGAAGGTGAACGTCGACAAGTACCTCGTGTGCAACGCCGACGAGTCCGAGCCGGGCACCTTCAAGGACCGCGAGCTCATGCAGAAGAGCCCGCACATGCTCATCGAGGGGATCGTCATCGGCGCCTACGCCGCCGGCGCGACGAAGTCCTTCATCTACATCCGCGGCGAATACGTCGAGCAGGCCGACATCCTCGACGCCGCGATCGTCGAGGCCCAGGACGCCGGCTTCCTCGGCGAGGACATCCTCGGCTCGGGCTTCGGCCTCTCGCTGGTCCTGCACCGCGGTGCCGGCGCCTACATCTGCGGCGAGGAGACCGGGCTGCTGGACTCGCTGGAGGGCAAGCGCGGCAACCCGCGCCTGAAGCCGCCGTTCCCCGCCAACCAGGGCCTCTACCAGGGGCCGACGGTCATCAACAACGTCGAGACGCTCGCGACGATGCCGCACATCATCCAGATGGGCGGCGCGGAGTACGCGAAGATCGGCACCGAGACCTCCGCCGGCACGAAGCTCGTCTCGGTCAGCGGCAACGTGCAGCGCCCGGGCAACTACGAGATCGAGCTCGGCGTGCCCTCGCGGGAGATCATCTACGACCTCGCCGGCGGCCCGCCCGAGGGCCGCGAGGTCAAGTTCTGGTTTCCGGGCGGCTCCTCGTCGCCCGTGCTCGAGGCCAAGGACCTCGACCTCCCCTACGACTTCAACACGCTCGCCGAGGCCGGCTCGATGCTCGGCTCCGGCGCGATCATCGTGGTCGACGACTCGGTCCCGGTCGTGGACGTCGCGATGAAGCTCGCGAAGTTCTACCGCCACGAGTCCTGCGGCAAGTGCACGCCCTGCCGCGAGGGGACCAACTGGACCGTGACGATGCTCGAGCGCATCGACGACGGCCTCGCGACCCCGATGGACCTCGACATCATGGCCTCGGTGCAGGAGCAGATCATCGGCAACTGCCTCTGCGTGCTCGGGGACGCCATGGCGATGCCGATCGGCTCGATGGTCGCGAAGTTCCGCCAGGAGTTCGAGGACCACATCGAGGCCGCGCGGGCGCGCAACCCCTTCGGCGGCGACGCCGCGCCGGATCCGCCCCCGCCGCTCCTGCAGGGAGCCGTGGGTGCCTAGGCCCGAGCAGGAGACGATCTCCTTCACGATCGACGGCAACGAGGTCCACGCGCCGAAGGGCGCGATGCTCGTCGACGCCGCCAAGTTCGGCGACGTCGAGATCCCGGTCTTCTGCTACGAGCCCAAGCTCGGCCAGCCGGTCGGCGCCTGCCGCATGTGCCTCGTCGAGATCGAGGGCATCCCGAAGCTGCAGACCGCCTGCTCGACGCCCGTGCGCGACGGCATGGTCGTCAACACGATCACCGATCGCGTCAAGGAGGCGCAGAACGCGATCGTCGAGTTCCTGCTGATCAACCACCCGCTCGACTGCCCGGTCTGCGACAAGGGCGGCGAGTGCCCGCTGCAGGACATCTCCTTCGGCTGGGGCGGCGGGCGCTCGCGCTTCATCGAGCCCAAGCGCCACTTCGTCAAGCCGCTGGCGCTCTCGCCCCTGATCGCGATCGACCGCGAGCGCTGCATCCTGTGCTACCGCTGCGTGCGCTTCAGCCAGGAGATCGCCGAGGACTACCAGCTCGTCCTGCAGGAGCGCGGGGCACACACCTTCGTCGCGACCTTCGACGGCCACCCCTACGTCGCGCCGTTCAGCGGCAACATCATCGAGCTGTGCCCGGTGGGGGCGCTGACCTCGCAGCCCTACCGCTTCCGCGCACGGCCGTGGGACATCGAGGGCTCGGGCTCGGTCTGCGCGCTGTGCCCGGCGCAGTGCAACGTGGAGTTCACCGTCCGCGACGAGCGCGTCCTGCGCGTGCTCGCCCGCGACCACGACGACGTCGACGACGGCTGGCTCTGCGACAAGGGCCGCTTCGCCTACCAGTCCGTCCACGTCGACCAGCGCGTCACGAACCCGCTGCTGCGCGTCGACGGCGAGCTCGTGCCGGTCGGCTGGGACCGTGCCCTCGACGCCGCCGCCGCCGCCCTGACCGCGGCCGGCGACGCGACCGGCGCGATCGCCGGGGGCGAGACGACCAACGAAGAGGGCTTCCTGCTCGCCCACGTCATCCGCGCGGGGCTCGGTTCGGCGAACATCGACTCGCGCGCCGGCGGCACGCTGCCCCTGGAGCTGCACGCGGCGCTGCACGCCACGGCGCTGCAGGCGACCGTCCCGGATCTCGAGTTCGCACATGCCGTCCTGGTGCTCGACTGCGAGCCCGTCGACGACGCGCCGGTGCTCGACCTGCGCATCCGCAAGGGCGTGCGCCGCAACGACGTCAAGCTCGCCGTCGCGACGAGCCGCCCCTCGTCGCTGGATCCCAACGCCGCCGCGGTGGCGCGCTTCGCGCCCGGGATGGCCGAGGCGTTCTGCGCGGCGCTGAGCTGCGCGCTCGGCGGAAGCGGCGTGCTGGAGGAGCTGGCCGTCGCCGCGGGAGCCGGCGTGGACGAGGTCCGGGCACTCGCCGACGTGCTCTCGACAGCCGGCGACGACGTGGTGATCGTCTACGGCGAGCGCCTGACCGACGGGCCCCGCGGCGAGCACGCTGCGCGCGGGCTGCTGAACGTCGCCGGGCGCCTGGTGGCGGTCGATCACGACGGGTCCGGGCTGCTGGAGCTGCCCGCCGGCACGAACGGGCGCGGGCTGCGCGAGGTCGGCGTCCTGCCGAACGCCGGCCCGGGCCTGACGCCCGTCAACGATCCGGGCCTCGACACCGCCGGCATCGCCGCCGCGGCGGCCGCGGGCAGGCTGCAGGCGCTCTACCTGCTGCATGCCGACCCCCTGCGCGATCTGCCCGGCCGCGCCACGTGGGCCGCGGCGCTGGCCGCCGGCGATACCGTCATCGCACACTCGGCCCTCCTCACCGAGGGACTCTGGGAGCACGCGACGGTGGTGTTCCCGGCGGAGTCCTACGCGGAGAAGGAGGGCACGATCACGCACCCCGACGGACGGGTGCAGCGCCTGCGCCCCGCGATCGCGCGGCCCGGCCAGGTCCGCGGCGAGTGGCAGGTGCTGGCGGACCTGTCGCGGCGCCTGGGTCACGATCCCGGCATCCTCTCCGGCCCGATGGCGTCCAAGGTGCTCTTCGACGCGATCCCGTTTTACGCCGGCCTGACGCTCGACGCGATCGGCGGGCGCGGCGTGCGCTGGCCGGCCGGCCCGGCCGCCACCGCCTGGCCGAAGGCCGACACCGGCCCGTTCGGCCTCGAGACGCCGCCGCACGCGCCGACACCCAACGGCGTGCTGCGCCTCGGGACGTTCCGCTCGATCTGGGCGTCCCCGGAGGTCGAGCTGTCGCCCGCGCTGAAGTTCATGCACCAGCACCAGCGCGCCGAGCTGCACCCTGCCGACGCCGGCCGCCTCGGCGTCGCCCACGGCGACCGCGTGACGGTCGGCTCCGACGAATCGCGGGTGCGCGCGACGGTCTCGCTGCGCGCGGCGGTCCCGGAGGGCAGCGTCTTCCTGGAGACGGGCATCTCCGTCGAGTCCGCCAACGCCCTCGATGGCGGGCTGGTCGAGGTGGCGCCCGAGTGATCCCGATCCTCGCCGACGTCGGCTACGCCGAGCAGTGGTACGTGCAGATCATCAAGTCGGTGGTCCTGTTCGCGATCGCCGTGCAGATCGTGCCGATCGTGCTGCTCGCCGAGCGCAAGCTGCTCGGGCGCTTCCAGCACCGCTACGGGCCCAACCGCGTCGGGCCCTACGGCGCCGCCCAGCCGCTGGCGGACATCATCAAGCTGGCGACGAAGGAGAACTTCCGGCCCAACACGAGCATCGGCTTCCTCTACGCGCTGGCGCCGGTGATCTCGCTCATCACGGCGCTCGCGGCGTTCGCGATCCTGCCGTTCGGCAACGTCGCCAACATCTTCGGCCAGCACGTCGGCCTGTACGGCATCGACGTCGGGATCGGCGTGCTCTACGTCTTCGCGTTCGGCGCGATCGCGTTCTACGGGCTCATGCTCGGCGGCTGGGCCAGTGGCTCGAAGTACTCGTTCCTCGGCGCGATGCGCGCCGCCGCGCAGCTCATCTCCTACGAGGTCGCGATGGGCCTGTCGCTCGTCGGCGTGCTCATGACGGCCGGCACGCTGTCGCTGCCGTCGATCGTCGAGGCGCAGGCGGGCCTCTGGTACGTCGTGCCGCAGTTCGTCGGCTTCCTGATCTTCCTGGTCGCCGGCTTCGCGGAGACCAACCGCGCGCCGTTCGACCTGCCCGAGGCCGACGCCGAGCTCGTCGCCGGCTACAACACCGAGTACGGCGGCGCCAAGTTCGCCTCCTACTTCTTCGCCGAGTACGTGAACATCCTCGTCGTCTCCGGGATCGCGGTGACGATGTTCCTCGGCGGCTGGCAGCTGCCGTTCGTCGACCCGCCGGGCTGGGTCGACCCGTTCGTCGTCTTCGCGAAGATCTTCCTCTTCGTGTTCCTGTTCGTCTGGATCCGCGCGACGCTCCCGCGCCTGCGCTACGACCAGCTCATGAGCTTCGGCTGGAAGGTGCTGCTTCCCTTGGCAACGCTCAACGCACTGGTGACCGCGATCGTCGTGGTGGCGACGACATGACAGGCCGCTGGGATCCGGGTGACGACGTTATCGCCGTGCAGCGCGCGCCGCAGCCAGGTGGCGCCGGTGGCGCCTACCGCGCCTTCGGCGAGACGCTGCGCGGCCTGAAGACGACGATGGCGCGCGTCTTCGAGGGGCCCAAGACGATCTCCTATCCCGAGGAGAAGGTGCCGGTCTACCCGCGCT
>JAXDFS010000050.1:0-14569 GCA_034665465.1 Solirubrobacteraceae bacterium | reverse complement strand
CGGCGCCCGAGCAGGCCTTCGAGCTGCCCTCCAGCGACGGCGCGACGATGCGCTTCGTCCGCTTCGCGCGCGCGCACGCACGCGATGTCGCGCTGGACCTCTTCTGGCTGGACGCCTACGGCGGCGGCCTGTTCGTCCCGTTCGCCGACGCCACCAGCGCCGGCGAGTCCTACGGCGCCGGCCGCTACGCGCTGGACACGATCAAGGGGGCCGACCTGGGCACGCAGGACGGGCTGCTCGTGCTCGACCTGAACTTCTCCTACCAGCCGTCGTGCTCCTACGACGCGCGCTGGAGCTGCCCGCTGGCTCCGCCCGCTAACCGGCTTGACGTTGCGGTGCGCGCGGGAGAGCGCCTGGCGCCTGCTCGCAGCGGATCACCCGCAGCGCCTCGCTAGCGACGAGCAGGCCGCAGCCGAGCGCCGCCAGCATCCCGATCCACGACCCGGCGTCGAGGTAGCGGTCGGCGTAGGGGTCGCTGAACATCGACCAGTGCGGCGCGAGGTGGACGGCGACGAAGCCGACCGCGGTCAGCAGCCCGATCACGCCGGCGAACTGCGCGGCGTGGCGGGTGCGCAGCGCGACGAGCGCGAGCGAGACGAAGACGGCGACCACCCCGAGCAGGCCCGGCAGGCTGCCGAGCAGCGGCAGCTGGCCGGCCGCCGGCTGGCGCAACGTGTGATCGGCGACGTGACCGGCGAGCAGGACGGCGAGGGCGATGTTCGCGATCAGAAGGCGGCGCACGAGGACGACTACGGTATCGGCGCGCCGGCGGTTCAACGCGCGCACGCGGCATCTGTGACGATGTCCCGGATGAGCCGCCGCGACCTCGCGCACGTGATGACAGCGCTGTGGGACCTCAGCGCGGGGCAGCCGGGGATGGCGATCGCCGTCGGCGCGATCGACGAGGCGATCGGGCGCGGCCGGCGCGACATGCGCACGCCGCTGAACCTGCAGTCGCTGGCCGCCGACGGCCTCGTGGAGGCGCGCGCGGGCGACGCCTGGGCGCTCACGCCGCAGGGCGTGGACTGGCTCGTGCAGGATCGCGAGCTGTCGGACCGCTGAGCGCTCGGTGCCCGAGCCGCCTGATACGGTGAGGGTCTGGGAGTCTTTGAGCCTGACGCCGCTCGTCGAACGGAGCGCGCCGCGCCATTTTGAATTCTCCAGTCTTGAACGCGACGATCAGTCGTACACGGAGGACCCATGGCCGATAAGACCCCGCCGAAGCCGATCACCCCGTCTCGCCCCAAGCGCCCGCCGGTCACGGTGAGCCATCAGCCGCGCAAGCGCGAGGCCGCCGAGGACCGGCGCGCACGCCAGACGGCGACAGCGATCAACGCGCAGGCCGATCTCAAGCGCGAGGCCGCCGAGCGCCGCGCGCTCAAGAACGACTCCTGACGCCGCCGGCCCGCGAGGGCTGAGGCCCGCGGACGGCGGCGATCGCCGGCCGCGATGAGTTCTGCACGCCGCAGCGGTCTGAGCTTCGGTGTGATCCAGCCTCCAGCACCCGACCCGGACGCCGCTGTCCTCCTCATCGAGCGCCCGATCGCCGGTGGCGACGTCGCGCCGCTCTGCGAGCGTCTGCGCGCGCTGGCGGGCGACGGCCGCAGGATCGTCATCTGCGACGTCGCTGCGCTTGCGCCCGACGCCGCGAGCATCGACGCGCTCGCGCGCCTGCAGCTGACCGCCCGCCGTCTCGGATGCGCGATCGCGCTGCGGCACGCGTCGCGCGAGCTCAGCCGGCTGCTGTCGTTCTGCGGGCTGGCGGGCGTCGTGCCGGGCGGCGGCTAGGTCTCCAGGCGCAGTGGCAGCCCGAAGAGCGGGAACATCCGCTCGGTGTCCAAGAACGAGTCGATCGCGACGATGCGCCCGCCTGAGACGGTGATGACCTGCAGCGCCCAGGCGGCATGCCCGCCCTCGGGGCTGGAGCGGTATTGCGCGAACGCCGGCGAGCCGTTGGCGGAGATCGCGACCAGCCGCGAGCCGCGGCAGTGGCGGCCCACGCCGAGATACCAGCAGCGCAGCTCCTCGGCGCCGCGCAGCCACAGGTCGTAGGGCGGCATCGACAGCGTCGCCTCCTCGTGCAGCAGCGCCACGAGCGCGTCGATGTCGTAATGCTCGAAGGCGTCGACGTAGCGCGCGAGCAGTGCGCGGTCGGCCTGATCGAGCGGGCGGGCGGGACCGTCCGCGGCCGCGTCGCTCGCCGCGAGCTTCATGCGCGCGCGCTGCAGCGCGCTGTTGACCGACGCGACGCTCGTGTCCAGCAGCTCGGCGACCTCGCTCGCCTTCCAGCGCAGGACCTCGCGCAGGATCAGTACGGCGCGCTGGCGCGCGGGCAGGTGCTGCAGTGCGGCGACGAAGGCCAGGCGCAGCGTCTCGCGCGACAGCGCCTGCTCGACGGGGTCGCTCTCCTCGGCGAGCACGCGGCCGTCGGGCATCGGCTCCAGCCAGGTCACCTCGGGCAATGTCTCCAGGTGCGGCTCGGTCGCCGAGCCGGGCCCGCCGAGGTCCATCGGGCGCGCGCGCCGCTTGCGCCCGTCGAGCATCGTCAGGCAGACGTTCGTGGCGATCCGGTACAGCCAGGACTTCATCGCCGCGCGGCCCTCGAACTGGTCGAGATGGCGCCAGGCGCGCAGCATCGTCTCCTGCACCGCGTCCTCGGCCTCGAACGCCGACCCGAGCATCCGGTAGCAATAGCCGGTCAGCTGCGGGCGGTACTGCTCGAGCTCGTCCTCGGTTGCGACCGAGGCTGTCTGGAGTTCGGCCATCCGGGAATGTTAGGTGCCCGTGAGCGCGCGGCGCGACACCAGCTCTGAGTCGCGCCGGCCGCGCGCCCGACGAGTGCCGGTCAGCCGTGCCGGCTGTCGATCAGCTCGCGGTCCGCGCGAGCGATCAGCTTGGCCGCGCTGTCGGCGGCCGCGAACTGGGCGAAGCCGGTCCTGATCCTCCCTGGCCGCGGCGCGTCGGCGAGCGCGTCGGCGATCGTGCAGAAGCGCTCGCGCGCATCCGCCATCGGGAGGTCGGGCATCGCGCACAGGAAGTCCTCGCCCCGGTGGCGGATGATCAGGTCGTAGGAGCGCAGGTGGTCGCGCATGGTGCGCACGATGCGCGCGAGCGCCTCGTCACAGGCGCCCTGACCGTCGCTGTCCTCGAGCGCCCGCAGCCCGACGACGTCGACGCAGGTGAGGATGAGCAGCCCGCCGGCCGCGCGGCAGCGGTCGAGCTCGTGGTCGAGGTCGGCCAGGCCCGCGGCGCGGGTGCGGGCGCCCGTCAGCGAGTCGGTCTCGGCGCGGCCTACCCGGCGGACGAACATCTCGCGGTCGACGAACGAGCGGCGCCGGTCACGCGCGGCCTGCTCGCGATCGTCCGCCGCGGCGATGCGGTCCTCAGCCGCCAGGGCTCGCTCCTCGGCGGCGGCCAGCCGGTGCCGCGCGGCCCGCCTGCGCTGCTGGGCGGCACCCAGGATGACGTCGGCGCCGGTCCGCCCGCGCACCCTGTCCGCCCGCACTTCGGCTTCGTCGCCGGCCGTCATCGCGCGATCGCGGGCCTCGGCGGCCTGGTCGCGCGCGAGCGCCGCCACGTCGCGCGTCTCGGCGACGACGTCGTGCTGCTCGGCGGACGCCAGCCGGGAGGCGGCGTCATAGTCGGCGGAGGGCTGCCGGTCGACGACGGGGCGTGGATGGTCGCCCTCCGCGAGGAGCTGCTCGCGATCATCACCGTCCCGATCGTCGGCCAGCGCCCCCGCATCCGGGGCCAGTACGTCCTTCGGTCTTCCGATCGCCCCTGTGTTGAGACGATCGCCTGACTTCAGGCTGGCCACACGGCCTCCAGATGGCTGTACCACGAGTCTCGGCGAGCCCCGCGAACATCCATTCGACCGTCCCAGCGTAGCGCGAAGGCGCCACACAGCGAGGGCGCGGTCACACTCGCCGATGGCCCCGTCGGTCGTGGAGTTGCTCCGGGTACGCTCGCGAGATGGCGTCACCACCTGTTCGCACCGCGGCGCTGCGCGCGTGCGCCGGCAGCGGGATCGACGCCGAGGCGGTGGTCGCCAAGGCCCGCGAGCTCGGTGTCATGGGCTGGGTGCGGCCAGGGGGAGAGCTCCACGCCGAGGGGGCACCGGACGCGTTGCAGGCGCTGATGGCGTTCGTCGGCGGCGCCGCTGTCGCCGAAGGCGCGCGGGTGGAGGGTCACGAGCAGTTCGCGATCCGCGGCGTGAGCGCCGGGGCGTTCGTCGTCCAGGAGCACCAGGCGACCGCACACCACTACGACCTGCGCCTGCAGGTCGACGGCGTCATGCGGTCGTGGGCGGTGCCCAAGGGCCCGTCGCTGGATCCGGCCGCCAAGCGCCTGGCGGTGCAGGTCGAGGATCACGGCCTGGGCCACAACGACTTCGAGGGAACGCTCGGCGGCGGGGGCGTGATCGTGTGGGACCGCGGCACGTACGAGCAGGGGGGCCGCGTCGTATGGCCGGAGGCGCTCGAGCGCGGCCACGCCGTCTTCGTCCTGCACGGCGAGAAGCTGCGCGGCGGTTTCGCGCTGCAGCGCACGCGACCGGGCGCCAAGCCGCAGTGGCTGCTGATCAAGCGCCGCGACGACGCGGCGCGCCCCGGCTCGGACATCGCCGCCGAGCGGCCCGAGTCGGTCATCAGCGGTCGCACGCTGGCGCAGCTGCTCGCCTGAGCCCGGCGGCGTCGGCGCCGGGCTATGCGGCGCTGAGCGTCGACGAGAGCGCGGCGCCGCCGGCGAGCGTCTGATAGACGACGCAGTAGCGCTCGGTCAGCCTGCGCAGCGTCTCGAGCTGCTGCTCGTCGGCGTCCGTCCGGAGCTCGAACGACAGCCGGATCGCCGAGAAGCCGACGGCTGCGTCGCGGTCGACGCCCAGGGTCCCGCGGAAGTCGAGATCGCCCTCCGCGCGCACGCTCCCGGAGTCCGTTGCGATCCCCAGCGACGTCGCGACCGCGCGCAGCGTCACACCGGCACAGGCGACGAGCGCCTCGAGCAGCATGTCGCCGGAGCACAGCAGGGAACCGTCGCCGCCGGTCGCCGGGTGCAGCCCCGCCTCGGCGATCGCGCGGCCGGTCTGCACCGAGCACGAGATGTCGTCGCCCAGGCTGCCCGTCGCCGAAAGGGTGATGCGGGCCGCGTCGGGCTCGCCGGCGTAGCGCTCCTTCAGGGGCGTCTGAAGCGCCCGCAGCTCATCGCGTTGCACCGGCGAGATCGTACCGGCGCGTCCGGTGGACATCGGCCCGCAGCGTCGCAGGCGCGTGCGTAGTTCGGGCGGACCGGGCCGGGTGATCGCAGCGGATGGCGCGCCGGGCCGCCGTGCCTAGGGTCATGGTTGCCATGGCGAACACGATCCAGCCCTATCCTCGCCTCTGCCTGCGCCCCGGGCGCCGGACATGAGCAGCGACATCGCCCTGCGCGACGGCGCGACCGCCCACGTACGCGCGGCGCAAACCGCGGACATCCCGGCGCTCGGCGCGTTCCTCGCCGGGCTGTCGGCGGATTCCCGCTGGTTGAGGTTCCTCGGTGCCGTCGACGCCGGCGCCGCAGCGCGCGGGCTTGTGGAGCGCGGCATCGGGCTGCTCGCCACGGCCGGTCCGGACGGTGCGATCGTGGCCCACGCCTGCTACGTGCCCGAGGCTCCCGGCCGCGCGGAGGTCGCGTTCGCAGTCAGCGACGACTGGCATGGCCACGGGATCGCGACACTCCTGCTCGTCCAGCTCGCCGAGCTCGCGGACGCGGCGGGGATCACGACCCTCACGGCGACGGTCCATCCCTCCAACCACCGCATGCTGGGCGTCTTTCGCGACTCGGGCTTTCCGATCGAGGTGACCTCCGAGCCGGGAGAGCTGCACGTGCGTCTGCCCGCACGGCTCGGGCGCGGTGCGCGCAGGCGCTTCGAGGAGCGCGACGCGACGGCGGCGATCGCCGCCGTCCGTCATGTGCTCGAGCCGACGTCGGTGGCGGTCGTCGGCGCGTCGGGCAGGAACGCGAGCATCGGTGGCGTGGTCCTGCGCAACGTGCTCGCAGCGGGCTTCGCAGGGCCGGTCTACGCCGTCAACCGGCACGGCGGCCGGGTCGCGGGCCTACCCGCGTACGACTCGCTCGCCGATGTGCCGGGGCCCGTCGAGCTCGCGGTGATCGCCGTCGCCGCCCCGGCCGTCCTCGCGGTCGCGCGCGACTGCGCGGCGCACGGCGTGCGCGCGCTCGTCGTCCTGTCGGCGGGCTTCGGCGAGGCCGGCGCTGCCGGCCGCGCCCTGCAGGACGAGCTGCTGAGCATCTGCCGGGCCGGCGGCATGCGGCTCGTCGGGCCCAACTGCCTCGGCGTGCTGAACACCGATTCCGGCGTGCGCCTGGACGCGACGTTCGCGCCCGCGACCGCGCCCGCGGGGCCGATCGCCTTCGCCTCGCAGAGCGGCGCCTACGGGATCGCGGCGCTGGAACTGGCCGCGCACCGCGGTCTTGGGCTCACGTCGTTCGTGTCGATGGGCGACAAGGCCGACCTCTCGGGCAACGACTTCCTGCGCTACTGGGAGCAGGACGAGCGCACCAGCGTGGTGCTGCTGTACCTGGAGTCGCTCGGCAACCCCCGCCGATTCGGGCAGATCGCGCGGCGGCTGACGGCCGCCAAGCCCGTGATCGCCGTCAAGAGCGGGCGCACCCGCGCCGGGCGCCGGGCGGCGTCGTCGCACACCGGCGCCCTGCTGCAGGCCTCCGAGGCGACCGTCGACGCACTCTTCGAGCATGCGGGGGTGATACGCGTCGAGACGCTCGACGAGCAGCTCGACGCCGCCGCGATGCTCGCGCTCGCGCCGCTGCCGCGCGGTGAGCGAGTCGCGATAGTCACGAACGCGGGCGGCCCCGCGATCACCTGCGCGGATGCCTGTGGGGCGGCGGGGCTGCGCGTCGAGGCGCTCAGCGAGCTCACGCGCGAGCGCCTGGCTGCGAATCTGCCGGCGGCAGCGGCGGTGGGCAACCCCGTCGACATGCTGGCCACCGCCACGGCGGCCGACTTTGGCCGCGCGATCGGCCACGTCGCCGCCGATCCCGGCGTGGACGCGATCATCGCGATCTTCATCGCGCCGCTGCCGGGGCGCCGCGCCGAGCCCGTCCTACACGCGATTCGCGTGGCCGCCCACCGAGCCGCTCGCGACGGGGTGACCGTCGCCGCAGTGGTCATGGCGCCCAGCACGACGGCTGCCGCGGCGCCCGCGCCCGGCGAGCCGGCCGTACCGGTCTACGCCACCCCCGAGCACGCGGCGCGCGCGCTCGGCCACGCGGTGCGCCACGCGCGTCGCGTGCGCGCGCCCCGGCCGGTCCCTGTGACACCTGCGGACGTCTGCGCGGACGTCGCCGCCGCCGTCATCGCCGAGGCGCTGGCCGAGGGTCCCGGCTGGCTTGCCGCGGACGCGACGGCGCGCCTGCTGCGAGCCTACGGGCTCCCGGTCGCGCCGTTCGTGCTCGCGGCTTCCCCGGCGGCCGCCGGCCGTGCGGCGACCCTGCTCGGCGGCCCGCTCGCGCTGAAGGCGATCGTCCCGGGCCTGCTGCACAAGAGCGACGCAGATGCGGTGCGCCTGAGCCTCACCGGCGCCGCCCAGGTCACGCGCGTCGCTCGCGAGCTGAAGGCGAGGTTCGCGGCTGCGAGCACTCCGGTCGACGCCTTCCTCGTCCAGCAGATGGCGCCGCCGGGCGTCGAGATGCTCGTGGGCGTCGTGAGCGACGAGCGCTTCGGGCCGGTCGTCGCCTGCGCGGCGGGGGGCACCGCAGCCGAGCTGCTCGGCGATGTCCAGGTGCGCCTCGCGCCGGTCGCCGGGTCCGAGGCCGCGCAGATGGTGCGCGGCCTGCGCACGTTCGCGCTGCTCGACGGCTACCGCGGGGCCGTGCCCGTCGACGTCGGCGCCCTCGAGGACATCGTCGTGCGCACCGCCGCGCTGGCCGCCGCGCACCCGGAGGTCGCAGAGCTCGACCTCAACCCGGTCGTCGTGTCCGCCTCGGGCGCGGTCATCGTCGACGCACGCGTGCGCGTCGAGCGACCGCCGCGCCGACCCCCGCTGACGGCTCTGTGAGCACCGTGACCGTCCGCCTCATCTTCCGCTGCCAGTTCTGCCAGGAGCAGCCCGATCCGATGACGCAGCTGAGCCTCGAGCAGGCGATGCGCGAGAGCACCTGGGGCGCCTACCAGGACGCCCTGCCCGGGCGCTGGCTCGTCTTCCACGGCCGCGGGCTCTACGGGCCGGCGCGCTACGCCTGCCCGGCCCACCGCGGCGACCTCGTCGCCTACCTGCGCGAGCACTACGGCAGCATCGGCTTCCACGTCTGGAAGCGCCCGCCCTACCCCTCCAGCCTGGCCCACGCGGACACCGACCTGGCCTGGTTCAGAGCCACGCGCCGCCAGGGCGGCTGGGGCTCGTAACCCACGGCGGCAGCGCGCGCCGCCGCCGCCGCTGGCCCGCCCGTTTCTCAGATGAGGACGTTCGCGTGGGCTGCGCGGTGTGCTTCGTGCTCTTCGGAGGCGACGCCGCGAGGCGGCACGAGCACCGGGCAGTGCGCCTCGCGCATGACCGCTGCCGTCGTGCTCCCCAGCGCGAGCCGGAGCACGGGCCCCCAGCGCCGCGAGCCGAGCACGAGCAGGTCGCAGTCGGCGGAGAGCGCGATCAGCTCGGTCGCGGGATCTCCCATCCGCACACCGCCCGTCGTGCGCACGCCGTCGCACCGCGCGAGGGCGGTGTCGAGCGTCGTGCGCGCGAGGCTGGCGCGCGCGTCGATGACGTCGTGAAAGGAGCCGACCGATGCGCCGCTCATGGCGCGCGTCGGCAATCCGGCATAGACGTCCGCGGCCACCACGAGCAGCGCCACCTCGGCGCCGGCGGATCGGGCGAGCTCGAGCGCCAGGTCGAGGGCGGCCGCCGACTCCGGGGTGTCGTCGATGCCGACCCCGATGCGCCTGAGCTCGCGGCAGGGCGACAGGCGGTCGGGTGCGAGCGCGACAGCGCATGGCGCGTCGTGAAACACCTGCATGGCGATGTCGACCGACGCGATCCGCTGCAGGCGGCTGCGATGGTGCGATCCGACGACGATCAGGTCCGCGTGCACGTCCTCGGCGACCCTGCGCAGCGCATGCGCCGGCGACAGGCCGAACGCGACCCGCGTCGACGCATCGGGGGCCACGTCGTCACGGACGCCTCGCAGCTCGGCCTCGAGCTCGGCGCGAGCGTTCGCGTAGGACTCCTCGATCGGCAGCGGGCAGTCCCACTCGACGCCGACGAGCAGCAGTCGTGCGCCCGTCGCGGTCGCGATGACCTGTGACAGCGATGCGGCACCGCGGCCACGGTGACCGTCGGTGGCGGAGATGATGGTCTTGAGCATGATGTGACCTCAGGCGTGTGCGACGTGGTGGACGTTGCGCTCGCGGCGGCGTGCCACGAGCGATGCGGACGGGATGACGAGCACGGCGCGGTCGGCGTGCTCGACGACCGAGCGCGAGACGCTGCCGAGCAGGTACGCCCGCACGCCGCTGCGACCGCGCGTGCCCATCGCGATCAGCTCGGCGTCGATCTCGGTCGCGATCTCGAGGATCGTCGTTGCGACGTCCCCCTCCAGGCGCGTGACCAGCGACGTGGCGACCAGACCTGCAGCGGTGGCGAGCTGCACGCCCTCCTCGGCGCTGTCGAGCGCCGCCTGAAGCGTCGCCTCGTCGACCTCGCCCGTCTCGGCGTAGGCATAGCTGCCTGCCAGGCCCAGGCCCATGGCCGGCGAGTACTTGCCCGCGAGCAGACTGGCGTACGGCACCCAGACCGTCAGCACCGTCGCATCAGAGCCGGGCATGAGTTGCGCCGCGCGCTCGATCGCGGCCTGGGCGTCGGCGGATCCGTCATAGGGGAGCAGGATCATCGCTCGCTCCCGACGCGATCGCCGTTGGTGCGCGACGGGGCAACCGCGGGCGCGGCCGGCCCGGGAAGCCCGGTCGCGGCCTGCGTCTCGCGGCTCAGGAAGGCGCCGAGCTCCTGGATCGTGCTCATGAGCGGCGCGGGAAACACGATCGTCGAGTTCTTGTCGACGCCGATCTCGACCATCGTCTGGAGATTGCGCAGCTGCAGCGCCAGCGGGTGGGCCATCATCACGTCGGAGGCGCGCCCGAGCTCGCCGGCAGCGAGCGCCTCGCCCTCGGCGGCGATGATCTTCGCGCGCTTCTCGCGTTCGGCCTCCGCCTGGCGGGCCATCGCGCGCTGCATGCTCTCCGGCAGCTGGATGTCCTTGAGCTCGACGACGGTGACCTTCACGCCCCACTCCTCGGTCTGCACGTCGAGGATCTCGCGGATGTTCTGGTTGATCACGTCGGTCTCCGACAGCGTTTCGTCGAGCGTGTGACGACCGACGACCGCCCGCAGGGTGGTCTGCGCGATCTGGTCGATCGCGGCGTTGACGTTCTCGATTGCGACGACCGAGCGGATCGCGTCGTCGACGCGGAAGTAGGCGACGGCCGAGACGTCGACGCTGACGTTGTCGCGGGTGATGATCCCCTGCGACTGGATCGGCATCGTGACGATTCGCAGCGAGACCCGGTGCACGCGGTCGACGAGCGGGACGATGAAGATCAGCCCTGGGCCGCGCGCGCCGTCGACGACACGTCCGAGCCGGAACTGCACGCCGCGCTCGTACTGCTTGAGGATGCGCACGCTCGCGGCCAGAACCAGCAGCGCTGCGGCGGCGATCACATAGATGACGATCATGTCGGGTCTCCTCGTGGGAAGTGGCTGCTGTCAGCCTCACGCAGCGCGTCGCCCGCGCCATCCGTAGCAACGACGGGGGGCCGCTGCGGAGAACCCCCAGGGGGGCGCCGGCGTCGCAGCCAGGCGCGGCGCAGCTCGTCGCTGCCCCACACGATCACCGGGAAGACCGACAGCAGCGCAAGCTCGGGCAGGCCGAGCGCGGCGGTGTGGAAGATGGACTGCAGCGGCGGGGCATAGATCAGGGCGGCTGCGAAGACGAGCTCGAACGCGATGCCCCAGAGCAGCAGCGGATTGGAGAAGACGCCGATCTCGCGCAGCGAGGCGCGGTTCGTGCGCGATGCGAACGCGGTGCCGACCTGGCAGGCGGTGATGCCGGCGAAGGACATCGTGGTTGCCGTCAGGTAGGTGTGGTGCAGCGGGGTGCCGGCGCCGGTCGCGTCGCCCGGCGACCAGCCGGCCCGCAGGAGCACGAAGAAGAAGCCACCGGCCACGAGCGCGGCCTCCAGCAGCCCGAGCCACAGCCACGCCCGCAGCAGCATCGCCCGCGTCAGGATCCCGGTGGTGCGCGACCGCGGCGGCTGGTCCATCAGCCCCGGCTCGGCCGGCTCGCGGCCGAGGGCCAGGGCGGGCAGCGTCTCGGTGCCCAGATCGATCGCCAGGATCTGCAGTGCGGTCAGCGGAAGCGGGACGGCGCCGCCGGAGAGCGCGTAGATGAGGAACGGCACCATCTCCGGCGTGGCGTGGGCAAAGATGTAGGTGACGAACTTGCGGATGTTGTCGTAGACCGTGCGGCCCTCCTTGACCGCGGCCACGATCGACGCGAAGTCGTCGTCCTCGAGCACCATCGCCGCGGCCTCGCGCGCCACGTCGGTGCCCGACGCGCCCATCGCGATCCCGATGTCCGCGCGCCGCAGCGCCGGTGCGTCGTTGACGCCGTCACCGGTCATCGCGACGATGTGGCCGTCGGCGCGCAGCGCGTCGACGATCCGCAGCTTGGCCTCCGGCGAGCTGCGCGCGACGATCAGCTGCGGCGAGCTGCGCAGGGCCTCGTCGAGCTCGTCGTCGGTCATGGCGTCCAGCTGGGGACCGCTGAGGACCTGCGGGTGCTCGTCGACGATCCCGGCCTCGCGGGCGACCGCGCCTGCCGTCAGGCCGTCGTCGCCGGTGATGACGATGATCCGGATGCCGGCGCGCCGGCAGTCGGCCACGGCCGCCGCGACCTGGGGGCGCAGCGGGTCGCGCATCGCGATCAGGCCGAGGAAGCAGAGCCCGGACTCGGCGGCGTCGCGGTCGTCGGCCCGCTCGCGCGAGATGTCGGGCGCCGGGCGTGAGGCGAAGCCGAGCACGCGCAGGCCATCGGCCGCATAGCGCTCGAAGGCGTCGCGCACGGCATGCGCGGCGTCCGCGTCGAGGTGGCGCTCACCGCCGTCGGCGCCGCGCAGCGACGTGCAGCGCGCCAGCAGCTCCAGCGGAGCGCCTTTGGCGTGGATCTGCGGGCAGCCCCCCGGACCGCTGTCGTCGTCAAGTGTGGCCATCCGCTTCAGGCGGGCGTTGAAGGCGAAGAGCCGCAGCCGGCGCGCGTCGCGCCCGCCCTGGATGGCGACCACGTCGACGCCGAGCAGGGCAGCCGCCAGCAGGAGCGCGCTCTCGCTCGGGTCGCCGCTGCGCGACCACGCGCCCTCGCTCGCGCCGGCGGTCAGCGTCGCGTTGTTGCAGTGCACCGCGGTGCGCAGCAGCTCGGCGACGGCGCCCTTCGCCGCGCCGGCGCGCTCGCCGACCAGCACCGTCGTGCCGTCCTGCCACAACGAGGTGGCGGTCATCCGCCCCTCCGTCAGGGTGCCGGTCTTGTCGGTGCAGATGACGTCGGTCGAGCCGAGCGTCTCGACGGCCGTGAGCTTCTTGACAAGCGCGCGGCGCTTGGCCATCCGGCGCACACCGACCGCGAGCGCGAGGGTGATCGTCGGCAGCAGGCCCTCGGGCACGTTGGCCACCAGCAGCCCGATCGAGAAGACGCCCGCGTCGGCGAACGTCAGCCCGGCGACGAGATGGCCGACCGCGAAGAAGACGACGCCGATCGCGACGGCGACGATCGCGATCAGCTGAGCGGCGCGGTTGACCTGGCGCTGCAGCGGCGACAGCTCCGCCACGACGGTCTGCGACAGCGCGGCGATCCGCCCGAGCTGCGTGTGCATCCCGGTCCCATAGACGATCGCCTGCGCGTCGCCGCCGGTGCACAGCGTCCCGGCGAAGACGAGGTTCTCGGCCTCCAGCCGCGATGCGGCGCGCGGCGTCTGATCGGCGCTGCGCGTCACCGGCTGGGACTCGCCGGTCAGCGGCGACATGTCGACCTCGACGGCCCCGGCGATCAGGCGCGCGTCGGCCGACAGCCGGTCGCCCTCGGCGAGCAGCAGCAGGTCGCCCGGGACCAGCGCCGTCGCGTCGATCTCGACCAGCGCGCCGGCGCGGCGAACGCGCGCATGGGTCGGCAGCAGGTCGCGCAGCGCCTCCGTGGCGTGCTCGGCCTGGCGCTCCTGCGCGAACGCGAACGCCGCGTTGAGCACGATCACGATCACGATCGCCACCGCCAGGCTGAGGACCCCGGTGGCGAGCGACAGCCCGGCGGCGACCCACAGCAGCAGCGCCAGCGGGTGGGTGAACTGCTCGAGCAGGCTGTGCCACCAGCGCGGGCCGGTCTCGCGGCGGATCTCGTTGGGGCCGACCTGCGCCAGACGGCGCGCGGCCTCGCGCTCGTCGAGGCCGTCGACCTGGGTGTGCAGGTCGGCGAGCAGCCGCGCGACGTCTTCCTCGGCGTCGAGGCCGGCGGGCGCAGCGGGATCTAGGGAATCGAGCAACACGGCGTCCGCATGAGGCTGACGGCGGCCCGCGGCGACGGCATCCGGGCAAACGCACAGGCAGGCGAGGAGAACTACCGCCCGGCCCCCCGCCATAGCGGCGGATGCCCCGACACCGGCCGCCTGCGAGCCTCTGTCGCATGCTCAAACACCTGACGGTCCTCGACGAGGCTCCGATCGACGACGCGGAGCTCGACGCGCTGCTCGCCTACTGGGACGCCGCGAACTACCTGACCGTCGCCCAGATCTACCTGCGCGAGAACCCCCTGCTGCGCGAGCCGCTGCGCGCCGAGCACATCAAGCCGCGCCTGCTCGGGCACTGGGGCACGTCGCCTGGGCTGAACCTCGTCTACGCCCAGCTCAACCGGCTCATCCGCCGGACCGGCCAGCAGGTGATCTTCGTCGCCGGCCCGGGCCACGGCGGGCCGGCCGTCGTCGCGAACGTCTACCTCGAGGGGACGTACTCCGAGGTCTACCCGCACGTGTCGGCCGACGAGCCCGGTCTGCGGGCGCTCGCGCGCCAGTTCTCCACGCCGGGCGGCATCCCGAGCCACGTCAGCGTGCCGACGCCCGGCTCGATCCACGAGGGCGGCGAGCTCGGCTACGCGCTGGTGCACGCCTTCGGCGCCGCGTTCGACGACCCCGACCTGCTCGTGGCGTGCGTCATCGGCGACGGCGAGGCCGAGACCGCGCCGCTGGAGGGCTCGTGGAAGGGCATCCGCTTCCTGGACCCCGCGCGCGACGGCGCGGTGCTGCCGATCCTGCACCTCAACGAGCACAAGATCTCCGGCCCGACCGTGCTCGGCCGCGCTCCCGAGGCCGACGTCCTGGACATGCTGCGCGGCCACGGCTACGCGCCGCGGGTGGTCGCGGGCGACGACCCCCGCAGCGTGCATCGCGCATTCGCCGCCGCGCTCGACGACGCCCACTCGCAGATACGCGCGATCCAGGAGGAGGCGCGCAGCGGCGCCGGGCCCGCGCGCG
>JAXDFS010000049.1:0-6145 GCA_034665465.1 Solirubrobacteraceae bacterium | reverse complement strand
CCGAGCGCCTGGGCTCCGACCACCACGAGGCGATCCTCGGGCCCGACTCGGCCGAGCTGCTGCCGGCGATCGCGGCCGCCTTCGACGAGCCCTACGCCGACAGCTCGTCGCTGCCGACGTGGGCGGTCGCGCGCCTGACGAGCCGGCACGTCAAGGTCGCGCTCAGCGGCGAGGGCGGCGACGAGCTGTTCGGCGGCTACCACACCTACGCGGCCGACCTGCTGGCCCCGCGGCTGGCGGGCGTCGCGCGCCTGGCGCGCCCGCTCGTCGAGCGGCTGCCGAGCTCGTCGCGGCGCGTCAGCCTGGACTACCGCGCGCGCCGCTTCGTCCGCGCCGCGCAGCTGCCGGCGCTCGAGCGCCACCATGGCTGGAAGGAGATCCTGGCGCCGCAGGTGCGCGCACAGCTGCTCGCGCCGCTGCACGGCGGGCGCGTGCCGCGCGACCCGGTCGACGCCCTGCGCGCGCGCTACGCCGAGACGGCCGGCGCCGAGCCGCTCGCGCGGCTGCAGGACGTCGATCTCGCCCCCTACCTCGCTGACGACCTGCTTACGAAGACCGACCGCATGAGCATGGCCCACTCGGTCGAGGTCCGCGTGCCGTTCCTGGACCCGGTCGTCGCCGAGCTGGCGCTGGCGCTGCCGACGTCGGCGAAGGTGCGCGGCCTGGCGAAGAAGCGCCTGCTGCGCTCCGTCGCGGCAACGCTGCTGCCGCGCGAGATCGCGCGCGGCGCCAAGCGCGGCTTCTCGATCCCGATGGCGGCCTGGCTGCGCGGTGAGCTGCTGCCGATGGCGCGCGACCTGCTGGCGCCCGACGCGCTGCGCCGCGGCGGCGTGCTGGATCCGGCGCCCGTCACGCGGCTGCTCGACGAGCACGTGGCGCGCCGCGACGACCACTCCCGCGCGCTGTGGGGGCTTTTGTGCTTCGCGCTGTGGCAGGAGCAGGCCTCGCGCTGAGGCCCGCCCGCCGGCGTCAGGCCTCTTCGATCGCGGCGACGCGCCGCGCGTGGCGGCCGCCCTCGAACTCCCCGCCGAGGAAGGCGCTGACGATCGCGTCGGCCTGCTCGCCGTCGAGGCGCCGGCCGGAGAGCGTCACGACGTTGACGTCGTTGTGGGCGCGCGCGAGCGCGGCCTCCTCGGGGTCGTGCGCGTTGACCGCCCGCACGCCCGGCACCTTGTTGGCGACGATCGAGACGCCGACGCCGGAGCCGCAGACGAGCACGCCGCGCTCGGCGTCCCCTTCGGCGACCAGGCGCGCCGCGGGGCGGGCGAAGCGCGGGTAGTCGATCGAGTCGTCGGTCTCGGGGCCGACGTCGACGACGTCGTGGCCGGCGGCCGTGAGCTGCGCCTTGACGTGCTCCTTGAGCTCGAAGCCGGCGTGATCTGAAGCGATGGCGATCCTCATGCCGCCACAGTAGCGACGGGCATCAGCCGAGGATGGCGCGCAGGGTCTCCTCGCCCACCGCGCCTGCTCGTACGACGGCCCAGCGACCCTCGTCCTCGTAGGCGCGCAGGTCCAGGACGGTCGACGCGATCCCCGGCAGCTCGCCACCGTCGAGGACGAGGTCGGCCTGCGCGCGGATCGTCTCTGGGACCCCGGCGAGCGTGCGGGCGTCGGGCCCGCCGGCGAGATTCGCGCTGGTCTGCAGCAGCGCCGCCGTGACCGCGCCGAGCGCGCCCAGCGCGGGGGTCAGCGCGGGGACGCGCAGCCCGAGCGTCGACAGGTCGGGCCCGCAGGCGCCGGCGAAGCGCCCGGCCGGGTTGGGCACCAGCAGCGTCAGCGCGCCTGGCAGCAGCGCCGCGGCGGCGGCGCGGGTGCGCGGGCCGAGGTCGGCCAGCGCCTGCAGCGCGGGCGAAAGCGCGAAGAAGAGCACGGCGGCGGGCTTGGCGGGCGGGCGCCCCTTGAGCTCGTAGAGGCGCGCTACGGCGGCCGGGGACGCCGGGTCGCAGGCCAGGCCGTAGACCGTATCGGCGGGAAAGACCGCGATCCCGCCGCCGGCGATGCAGCGCTCGAGCGCCTGTGCGTCCTGCGCCGTCAGCGTCATCGCGACCGCCGCGTCCCGACGACGACGCGCTCGATCCCGGCGAGGTCGCGGCGCGCGTGCACGCCGGCGAAGCCGGCTGCCGCCATCAGCGCGCCGACGCGCTCGGCCTGCCCGGCGCCGATCTCGATCGCCAGCAGGCCCGCGCCGGCCGCCGCGGGCACGAGCCGGCGCACGACGTCCAGGCCGTCGGCGCCGGCGAACAGCGCGCCCGCCGGCTCGTGGCGGGTGATCTCGGGCGCGAGCGCCGCGCGCTCGCCGTCGGCGACGTAGGGCGGGTTGGAGAGCACGGCGTCGATCTCCCCCACCCCCGCCAGCAGATCGCCGTGGGCGAACGTGACGTCCAATCCGAGGCGCTCGGCGTTCGCGCGTGCGACCGCCAGCGCATCCGCGCTGGCATCGGTGGCGACGACCTCGAGGTCCGGGCGCTCCTGTTTGAGCGCCAGCGCGACCGCGCCGCTGCCGGTCCCGACGTCGGCGACCCGCGCCCCGCGCGGCAGCTCCAGCCCGACCTCCACGAGCAGCTCGGTCTCCGGCCGCGGGACCAGCACGCGCGCGTCGACGGCGAGCTCGATGTGGCGAAAGCCGCGGCGCCCGAGGATGTAGGCGACGGGCTCGCGGCCGGCGGAGCGCCGGCGCACGGCGTTCTGGAAGGCGCGCACCGCCGGCCCGGTCACCTCGCGCCGGGAGTCGGTGACGAGCGCGGCGCGGTCGACGCCGAGCGCGTCTGCGAGCAGCAGCTCGGCGTCCAGGCGCGGCGTGTCGCAGCCGGCGGCGGCGATCGCGACCACAGCCGAGTCCAGCGCCTCGCGGACCGACACCCCGCCGAACGGTGGGCTCACGACGACCAGCCCGTCAGGCCGTCGCCTGCAGCTCCAGCCCGCGGCGCTTCTCGTCGGACTGCAGCGCCTGCGTGAACTCGTCCAGCCCGCCCTCGAGCACGTCGTCGAGGTTGTGAGCGGTGAGCTTGATGCGATGGTCGGTGACGCGCCGCTCGCCGTAGTTGTACGTGCGGATCTTCTCGGCGCGCTCGCCGGTGCCGACCTGCGAGCGCCGGTCGGCCGCCAGCTCGGCCTGCTGCTCGGCGAGCGCCTGGTCGTACAGCCGCGCGCGCAGGACGCGCATCGCGCGCTCGCGGTTTTGCAGCTGGGACTTCTCGTCCTGCATCGAGACGACGATCCCGCTGGGCTTGTGCGTGATCCGCACCGCCGAGTCGGTCGTGTTGACCGACTGCCCGCCCGGCCCCGAGGAGCGATAGACGTCGATCTGCAGGTCGCCCGAGTCGATCTGCACGTCGACATCCTCGGCCTCGGGCAGCACCGCCACCGTCGCCGTCGAGGTGTGGATGCGGCCCTGGGACTCCGTGGCGGGGACGCGCTGCACGCGGTGCGTGCCGCCCTCGAACTTGAAGATCGAATAGGCGCCGTCGCCCTTGATCGCGAACGTGTAGGCGCCGTCGGCGACCTGCAGCGGCTCGACGGTCAGGCCCTTGCGCTCGGCGTACTTGCTCAGCATCCGGAAGATGTCGGCTGCCCACAGGCCCGCCTCGTCGCCGCCGGCGCCGGCGCGGATCTCGACGATGACGCTCTTGTCGTCGTTGGGGTCGCGCTGCACCATCGCCAGGCGGATCTCCTCCTCGAGGCGCTCGATCTCGGCCCGCGCGGTGGCCAGCATCTCGCGCGCCTCGGGGTCCTCGGCCTCGGCGAGCAGCTCGCGCGCGCCGGCCTCGTCGTCGACCGCCCGGCGCCACAGCTCGGCGAGCTTGGCCGCCGGCTCGAGCTGGCGGTAGGAGCGCCCGGCCGCGGCCGCGCGGTTGCGATCCCCGAAGATCTCGGGGTCGGACATCTCGCGCTGGGCGTCCGCGAAGCGCGCTTCGATCTGGTCGACGAGCTGCTCGATCACAGCATCGAGAGTAGTGCAGGGACTACGCGACGACTTCCATGCCGACGCGGTCCTCGTCGCTCGCGTCGCGCGGGCTCTCCACGGCGAGCACGGCCTCCAGCGCGGCGACCGCGACCGCGAGCTGGGCCAGGTCGGGCTCGCGGGTGGTGAGCAGCTGAAGCTTGAGGCCCGGCAGCATGAGCGCCTGCACCCAGCCCTTGGAGCGGTTGCGGCCCATCCACTTGATGACCTCGAATGCCAGCCCGGCGACGATCGGGATCCCCAGGATGCGCGAGGCGAACAGCCAGTACCAAGCCGGCGTCCCGAGCGGGGCGAACACGACCACGGCGACGATCATCACGATCAGCAGGAAGCTCGTCCCGCAGCGCGGGTGCAGGCGGCTGAAGCGCCGGGCGTTCTCGGGCGTCAGCGGCAGGCCCGCCTCGTAGCACGAGATGACCTTGTGCTCGGCGCCGTGGTACTCGAACACGCGCTGCAGGTCGCGCAGCCTGGAGATCGCCCACAGGTAGATCAGGAAGATCGTGATCCGGATGAGCTTCTCGACGATCACGAAGACGATCGAGTTGGGCAGCGAGTCCCGGAAGAGGCTCGTCAGCCCGACGGGCAGCAGGAAGAAGAGCCCGATCGCCATCGCCAGCGCGAGCCCGACGGCGCCGGCCCACGCGCCGCTGGAGATCGGCTCCTGGTCCTCGGGCTGCTGGGCGTTGGCGGAGATGTTCAGGGCCTTGAAGCCGATCTTCATCGACTCGCCCAGCGCGACGACGCCGCGGATGATCGGCCAGCGCAGCCAGGAGTGGCGCCTGAGCACCGAGACGAGCGGGAAGCTCTGGACCTCGATGCCGCCCTCGGCGCCCTCGTCTGCGTCCAGCTTGCCGGCGCGGCGCTGCTCGGCGCTCGGGACGCGGACGGCGATCGCCCACGTCGAGACGCCGCGCATCATCACGCCCTCGAGCACCGCCTGACCGCCCACGGGGGCGTCACGGCGGGCTACGAGGGTGCCGTCGGGCAGCCGCTCGGACTCGTCGGCGGCGGCTGCCACGCGATGACGGCTAGGCGCCGCCGGCTTGGCGCTTGGCGGCGCGGCGCTTGAACCGGTCGACGCGCCCGCCGGTGTCGACGAGCTTCTGGCGGCCGGTGTAGAAGGGATGGCAGTTCGAGCAGATCTCGACGTTGATCGAGGACTGCGTGGAGCGGGTTTCGAACTCGTTGCCGCACGTACAGCGGACGTGGGCCTGGACGTACTCGGGATGGATGTCGGTCTTCATGGTCCTACCGAGTCTATCGACCCTCGGAGGTGCACTCGGGACGCCTGTCCGCCCCACAGCGGACACATGCGCGGGGCCTCGTTGTCGCGCTCGCGCGACTCGTCGACGCGCTGGTCGGCGTCGACCTCGGCGACGATCGTCGTGGCCGCCAGGCACACCGGGGAGATGATCACGACCGTCCGCTGCTCCTGCGGGCGCAGCCCGGAGACGTCGGCCGCGGCGCCGCCCAGGTGCACGCTGAACGGGCCCGAGGCGGTGCGACCGGTGTTGCGGACGACGAGCGAGTAGATCGCGAGCCCCGGGCGAGTGTCGAAGATGGCGGTCAGCCGGCCCGGCACGAGGTTCGAGCGAACGTCGGGCTGGTCGCACGCCGCGGTGCGCCGGCGCGCGCGGCGCACGATCGTCCCGCCGGCGCTCTGCCAGCGGAAGCGCACGACGGCGCGGTAGCTGGCCGCGATCTGCAGCCCGTCGACGCGCTTGTGGAAGACGAAGCCCGCCCGTCCCGGATCGGCGCTCTCCCAGCCGCCGAAGCCGGTCACGCCGTCGAGGCGCCGCCACTGGCCGTCGCGCGGCCGCAGGCGCTCGAGGTCGAAGCGCATCTGCATGCGCTCGGTTCCGGTGATCGTCGGCATCGAGCCCGTGAACGACACGACGCGCCCGCTCGGCAGCGCGCTCGTCGTGCACATCTCGACGGCGGCGCCGAGCGGCGGCGGCTCGGTCGGCGCGGTGGTCTCGGCCGCTGCCGGACCCGGCGCTGCAAGCAGCGCGGCAAGCAACACGACGATGACCGGCGGGCGACGCACGCGGACCTATGACAACGCGCGCGGCCCCAAGTTGCGGGCTCGGACGGGTGTGCGACCGCAGCTCGTCAGTGAACGACGCGGTACCTGGCGTGCGTGACCTTCGGCGAGTCGACGACCTTGACGACCTCGAGCGTCGG
>JAXDFS010000048.1:0-10551 GCA_034665465.1 Solirubrobacteraceae bacterium | reverse complement strand
TCCTGTGCGCGCCCCTTCGCCAGGCGCCCGCTGAGCGCCAGCCCCAGGCCGACCGCCGCGCTGGCCAGCAGCAGCGCCGCGATGCCCGCCGCGCGGCTCGTGATCCAGAAGAAGTGGTCGCCGAACACGGGCGCTAGGACTGGGAGGTCGTGAGCGCGTCCGCCGACGACCCGGTCTGCGTGGAGGCCGAGCTTGTCGAGCCGGCCGCGGAGCCGGTGTCGTCGAACGTGTCCGAGGGGACGACGTCCGAGGCCGCGTTGCCGAAGGCGTCGGTCGCGGCCGGCACCGCGCTCGTGGCGGCGGCGGAGGAGGCGGCCGAGGCCGAGGTCGAGCTGGTCGTGCCCATCGAGCCGTCGAACGCGATGACGCCGAACGCCAGTGCGAACGTGGCGAGCGCCCCAGCCAGCACCTGGCGGCGAAGGTGGGCGATGCGGCGCGTGCGCTGCTGTCGCCTTCGCTCTGCGAGCGCCCGGCGCTCTTCGGGGGATGCGGGGGAGGTGGTCGGCATGGAGGAAGCATGCGCCCACCGTGCGAGAGCCTCCGAAGAACAAGCTGAGAATCGCCTGAGTGGCGAATCTCAGGCTGTTCTCAGCCTGGGCGGGCAGGCTGGGGAGCATGCCGGCCCGCCCAGAGCGCGTGGAGCGTTTCGATTGCTTCGGCGCGACCGTCTCGCTGCGTGCCTCCGGCGACGCCGAGATCGTGCGCCTCGGCCTGCGACGCGCCCGCGAGATCGCCGAGGACGTCCATGAGCACCTCACGCGCTTTGACCCCGCCAGCGAGCTGTGTCGCCTCAACGCCGACCCGCGCGAGGTCGTTCCCGCGAGCCAGCTCGTGCGGCGCTTCGCGACGGCGGTGCGCTGGGCGGGCGAGACCTCCGGCGGCCTCGTCGACGCGACCTGCCTGCCCGCGGTCGAGGCGGCCGGCTACCGCGAGCACTGGGCCCCCGGCGCGGCGACCGCCCGATGGGCCGCGGAGGATGGAGTGCCGCTTGCGCCTGCATGGTCGTCGGTATCGGTCGAGGGCGACGCCGTCCGGCGCCCCCCCGGGACCCGGCTGGACAGCGGCGGCCTGGGCAAGGGGCTGGCCGCCGACCTCATGGCGCCGGCGCTGAGCGGCTGCGCCACGTGGGCGATCGACTGCGGCGGCGACCTGCGCGTCGGCGGCCTGCTGGCGCACGAGCGCGCCATCGAGGTCGCCGCGCCGGAGGGCGGGCCGCCGATCCACCGGTTGCTGATCGCGCGCGGCGCCGTTGCGACGAGCGGCGTGACCCGGCGGGCGTGGGCGGCCGGGCACCACCTCATCGACCCGCGCACGGGACGGCCCGCCGACACGGGCGTCGTCCAGGTGACCGCGGTGGCCCGTACCGGCCTGCAGGCGGAGGTCCGTGCCAAGACGGCGCTGCTCGCGGGTCCGGGCGAGGCCGCCGGGGCGCTTGTGGACGGCGGCGTCTACGTCACCGCCGGGGGAGCGGTCCACGTGGTCGAGGGCCGCCTGGCGGCCGCGAGCAGGTGACACCCCTCGTGCGGGACAAATGTCTTAACGACGTAGCGAGTTGCTGCAACCCGCAGACAGGCGTGCGACCTCCTCCGATGCGCCGAGTGGGTGCTCCCAGGCATATTTGCCATGTGGACCTGGTTGCCATCAGCGTGTCGCACCGCACCGCGCCGCTGCATCTGCGCGAGCGCCTCGCGATGACCGCCGACGGCGCCACACAGCTCATGGGCGCGCTCGTCGCCGCGCACGGCGTCGAGGAGGCCGTCGCGCTGTGCACCTGCCACCGCACCGAGCTCTACGTCGCGACCCTCGACCCGGCGGCCGCACGGCGCGCCGTGCTCGGCGCGCTCGCCGAGCTCGGCGGCGCCGAGGAGTCCGAGCTGCTCGGCCACGTCCATGTGCTGCGCGGCGCACAGGTGTCGCGCCACCTCTTCGCGGTCACCGCGGGACTGGAGTCGATGGTGCTCGGCGAGGCCGAGATCCAGGGCCAGGTCCGCCGCTCGCTCGAGCGCGCTCGCGCGGCGGGCACCGCGGGACCGGTCACCGGCCGCCTCTTCGGCGACGCCCTGTCGAGCGGGGGGCGGGTGCGCAGCCGCACCGCTCTCGGTCGCGGCGGCGCCTCTGTCTCGTCGGTCGCCGTCGAGCTCGCGCGGGACGCCGCGGGCTCGCTCGGCGGGCGACGGGTGCTGGTCGTCGGCGCCGGTCAGAGCGGCGCGCTCAGCGCTCGCGCACTGGCCGACGAGGGCATGGAGGTCGTCGTCGCGAGCCGCCATCGCTCGCGCGCGGCGGACGTCGCCGACACGCTCGGCAGCGCGGCCTCGCTCGCCGAGGTCCCCGCGGAGCTCGAGCGCGCAGACGTCATCTTCACCGCCACGGCCGCGACGAGACGGCTCATCGGCCGGGAGGCCGTCGCCACCGCGATGGCAGCACGCGGAGGCCGCCCGCTGGTCATCGTCGATCTCGGGATGCCGCGCGACGTCGATCCGTCCGCGGGCGAGCTGCCGGGCGTGACGCTCCTCGACCTCGACGACGTCGACCGCCGCCTGGACGCCAACCACGAGGAGCGCCGCGCGCAGTCGGCCGAGGCCGAGGCGATCGTCGAGCACGAGCAGCGCCGCTTCCAGACCTGGCTGGCGGGCCATGGCGCCGCCCCGGCCGTGGCCATGCTGCACGAGCAGGCCGAGGCGATCGTCACGCTCGTCCTGAGCGAGAACGACTCCCGCTGGGAGGACCTCACGCCCGCCGACCGCGAGCGCGTCGCCGTCGTCGCCCGCACCATCGCCCGCCGGCTGCTGCACGAGCCCACGCGCCGCCTGCGCGCCGACGGCGAGGCAGCGGCCGATGCCGCGCTCGAGCTGTTCGGCCTCGCGCCGGAGCGCGTCGAGGCGCCCACCGCCGAGCTCGGGCGCCTGGGGTGACCTGATGGCCCCGGCGACGCTCGAGCACGCGCGGACAGGCATCTGCGAGCGCGAGCTGGCCTACCGCCGCAGCGGCGCGCTGGACGTCTTCCTGCTCTGGCATCCGGCCGAGGACGCCGTCAGCGTCCGGGTCGAGGATCTGCGCACCGGCGTGCGGATCGAGATGGACGTCGACCAGAGCACGGCTCTGCGGGCGTTCCAGCACCCGTTCTCCTACGCGCCCTGAGCGGTCGCGGCGCTACGGTTCGCCGATGAGAAACGCCACCTGGCCGGTCGCTGCCGGCTCGCTGCTGCTCGGCTTCGGGGTCGCGCAGGCGACCGGAGTGCGCCCGCTCGGCGGGATCGTGCTGATCGCCGGCGCCGGCTGGTGCGCGCTGCGCTGGCGGCGCAGCGCCGGCACGGGACGGACCGCCGCGCTGCTGCTCGTCTACCTCGGCGCGTTCATCGGCGCACACGTGATCGCCGATCCCGTCGGCGCCTGGCCGGCCGTGCTGATCGCCGCCGGCCTCACCGGCCTGGCCGTCTGGGCCGTCGCCGACTCGGCCGTGACGCGCCAGACGGGCGCCACCGCTACCGCGCGGTGATGCGGGCGAACGAGGCGGGGTCGGTCGGCGCCTCCGTGCAGATCACGAGTGCTGCCGGCGGTGGCTGCAGCGCCAGCCCGAGCTGCGTCCAGGCGGCCTGCGAACCGCGGTCGCGCAGAGCCAGCAGCCCGGCGAGGCCGGCGGCGCCGGTCTCGCCGCAGTCCAGCCCGTCGTCGTGCAGCAGCCGCACCGCCGCCTCGGCGTCGGCGTCCTCGACCGCGCAGAAGGCCGCGATCCCCGAGGCCATGTCGGGCAGCGCCACCGGCGATGCCGTGCCGCAGTTGCACCCCGCCATGATCGAGCGATGCGGACCGGGCACGAGCACCGGCCCGCCGGCGCGCACCGCGGCCAGGGCGCACGCCGCGTCGGCCGGCTCGACGCCGACGATCACGCGCCCGGGCGCCGTCAGCGCGCGGACCGCGGCCGAGGCGAGGGCGCCGACGCCGATCTGGACCGCGACCAGGGGCGGGATCGGGTCGACCTGCTCGGCGAGCTCCTCGAAGATCGTCTGATAGCCCTGGGCGACCCAGCCGGGGACCTCCTCGTAGCCGGGCCAGGAGTGGTCGGAGATCACGAGCCGGCGGTCGCCGGCGAGCGCGGCCGATCGCGCGACCGCGTCGTCATACGTGCCGTCGATCACCTCGACGGCGGCGCCCTCGCCCGCGATCGCGCCGATCCGGGCGGCCGCGGTGTGCTCGGGGACGAGGATGCGGGCGCGCAGGCCGAGCAGGGCCGCCATGCGGGCGACGGCGCGGCCGTGGTTGCCGTCGGTCGCGGCCACCAGCGTCAGCTCGTCGCCGAGCGTCGCCGCGACGTCGCGCAGCTCGGCGAACGTGGCGACCGGCTCAGCGCGCCCGGCACGGCGGCTCAGCGCGCGGCAGGTGGCCCAGGAGGCGCCGAGGATCTTGAAGGACGGCAGCCCGTAGCGCTCGGTCTCGAGCTTGACGACGAGCCGCGCGAGCCCGAGCCGCGCCGCCGCGCCGGGGGCGTCGGCGACCGGGCTGGGCGCATAGCCGGGCATGCTGCGGTGAAAGGCGCGGACGCGCGGATCGGGGGCCGGCATGGGTGGCCCCGGCGCGTGGGCGGCGTTGTCGAGGAGGTCGCGCAGGCTCACGCGTGCGACGCGTCGTCACCTGTGGCGAGCTTGAGGGCGTGGGGCAGCATCGGGGCGAGCACGTCGAGGCACTCGCGCACGGCCTTGGGGTTGCCGGGGAGGTTGACGATGAGCGTGCGCCCGCGCGTGCCCGCGACCCCGCGCGAGAGCCAGGACAGGCGCTGCAGCTTGGCGGTCTCGGCGCGCATCGCCACGGCGATGCCGGGCGCCTCGCGGTCGAGGACCGCACGGGTCGCCTCCGGGGTGACGTCGCGTGGCGCCAGGCCGGTGCCGCCGGAGGTCAGGACGAGGTTCGCGCCCGCAGCCAGCTCCTTGATCGCGCTGGAGATCTCGTCGCGCTCGTCGGGCACGAGGCGCGCCTCGACGACCTCGATCTCCAGCGACTCGAGGATCTCGCGCATGAGCGCCGTGGTCGTGTCGGTGCGGGTCCCGGCCGAGCGCGTGTCGCTGATCGTGAGGATCGCCGCGGTCGCCATCAGGCGCTGAACCGCCCGGTCTCGTTGCTGCGTAGCATGGGGGCATGGACGTTACCGTGCGACTCTTCGCCAGCCTTCGCGAGCGTGCCGGGGCCGGCACCGTCGCCCTGCAGCTCGGCGACGGCGCCACCGTCGCCGACGCGATCGAGCAGCTGCGCGGCGGCGCGCTCGCCGGCCTGCCCGAGAACGCGCCGTTCGTGGCGGCTGTGGCGCGCGAGTACGTCAAGACCGATCACCCGCTCAGCGAGGGCGACGAGCTCGCGCTCGTGCCGCCGGTGAGCGGCGGGTCGCAGGCCGCCGCCGACGCGGTGCGCCTGGCCGAGGTGACCGGCGAGCCGCTCGACGTCGAGGCGGTCCGCCGGCTCGTCGCGGACCCTTCGACGGGCGCGACCGTCGTCTTCTGCGGCACGACGCGCGAGGTGCCCAGCCTCGAGTACGAGGCCTACGCCGAGATGGCCGAGGAGAAGATCCGCCAGCTCGCCGAGAAGGTCGTCGCCGAGCACGGCCTCGCCGCGGTGGCGGTCTCCCATCGCACCGGCACGGTCGAGCTCATGGAGCCGAGCGTGGTCGTCGCCGTCTCGGCCGGGCACAGGGCGGAGGCGTTCGCGGGCGCGCGCGCGCTGCTGGACGCCGTGAAGTCCCAGGCGCCGATCTGGAAGCAGGAGCACCCCGCGGACGGCCCTCCGTCCTGGGTGCAGGGCACTTTGCCACAGGTCTAGTCGTCTCACTGCGACCGGTGGTGGCCTCGATTTGTCATTCTGGATGACGTGACTCGCATCGTCGCGTCCGTCGCATCGTCGCTCGCCGTCTGCGCCCTCGTCGCCTGCGGCTCCGGGGACTCCGGCGCGAGCGCCGCGCCGGCCGCTGCGCAGCGGGCACGCAGCGCCGCCACCGGCGTCAAGCTCGTGAAGATCGGCTCGTTTCATGCGCCGGTCTACGTCACGGCGCCGGCAGGCGACAGCCGCAGGCTGTTCGTGGTCGAGCAGGGCGGGACGATCCGCGTCATCCGCGGCGGCCGGCGGCTGGCGAAGCCGTTTCTGGACGTGCGCGGCAAGACCATCTCGGGCGGCGAGCAGGGGCTGCTTTCGATGGCGTTCGCGCCCGACTACGCCACGACGCGGCGCTTCTACGTCAACTACACCGACAAGGGCGGCCTGCAGCGCATCGTCGAGTACCGCCGCTCGGCAACCAGCGCCGATCGGGCGAACGCCTCCAGCGCGCGCACCGTGCTGCGCTATGACGGCGTCGAGCCCAACCACAACGGCGGGCTGCTGCTCTTCGGCCCCGACCGGTTGCTCTACGCGGGGACCGGCGACGGCGGCGGCGCCAACGACCAGCACGGCAGCCGCGGCAACGCCCAGGACCTCGGCAGCCTGCTCGGCAAGCTGCTGCGCATCGATCCGCGCCGGTCGGGCTCGCGCCCGTACAGCGTGCCGGCGAGCAATCCGTTCGCCGGGCAGTCCGGCGCGCGCCCGGAGATCTACAGCTATGGCCTGCGCAACCCCTGGCGCTTCTCCTTCGACCGTTCGACCGGCGACCTCGCGATCGGCGACGTCGGCCAGGACAAGATCGAGGAGATCGACTTCGCCCGCAAGGGCCAGGCCAGCGGCGTCAACTACGGCTGGCGGCCGCTGGAGGGCACGCGGCGCAACTTCAACGAGCCGGCGCCCGGCGCGGTGGCGCCCGTGCTCCAGCTCACCCACGATGCCGGCAACTGCTCGGTGACCGGCGGCTATGTCGTCCGCGACCGCACCGTGCCGGCCCTGCGGGGGCGCTACGTCTACGGCGATCTGTGCCGGGGCGAGCTGCGCTCGGCCGTGCTCGCACCCGGCTCGGCGACCGGCGACGCCCCGATCGCCGGCGTCGGCAAGGTGCAGCAGCTCTCGTCGTTCGGCGAGGACGCGCGCGGGCGCGTCTATGCCGTGTCGCTCAACGGGCCGGTCTACCGGCTCGCCGCCGGCTGAACTGCGCCGCCCTCTACGCTGCGCGCATGACCGAGGCCGCGCTGGGGCGCCGTGACGTCGCGCTCGTGCGAGCCGACAACCCGGGGCCGTTCACGCTCGAGGGCACGAACACGTGGCTCGTGGGCCGCGACCCCTGCTGGATCGTCGACCCGGGCCCCGCGCTGGACGCGCACATCGCCGCGGTGCTGGCCGAGGCCGGCCGCCGCGGCGGTGCGGGCGCGATCGTGCTCACGCACGACCACGGTGACCATGCCGGCGCGGCGGACGCCGTGCGCGCGGGCGCGGGCATCGGCGTCGAGGTCGCCGCGGCGCGGTGGGAGGGTGCCGACCGGCGCATCGCCGACGGCGACGTCGTCGGGCCGCTGCACGTCGTCGCGACGCCCGGTCACGCCACCGACCACCTCGCCTTCGTCGCCGGCGACGTCTGCTTCACCGGCGACGCCGTGCTCGCGCAGAGCAGCGTCTTCGTCGCGCCGGACCACGGCGCCCTGAGCGGCTACCTCGCGGCGCTCGAGCGCCTGCGCGCGATGAAGCTCGCGGTGCTCTGCACCGGCCACGGCCCGCCGGTCGCCGATCCGGCTGCGCTGCTCGATCGCTACCTCGCGCACCGCCGCGACCGCGAGCGCCGGCTCGTCGCCGCGCTCGACGACGGGCTGCGCACCCCCGACGAGCTGCTCGACCGCGTCTGGGACGACGCGCCCGCGAGCCTGCGCCTCGCCGCCACCGCCACACTCGCCGCGCACCTGGGCAAGCTCGGCGAGGAGGGGCGCTTGCCGCCCGGCGTGCAGATGCCGCAGTGGCCGCCGGACGGGGGCCTGCGCCCGGTGGTGTGACGACTACGGCGCGGCGGCCCGGGCCGCCGACCCCTCGGCGATCCGCTGCCGCGCCAGCGCCATCGCGGCGTCCAAGGGCGACACGCCGCCGGCGTCGGCGTCGTCGAAGATCCGCTGCAGCGTGTCGGCGATGGCGCGCACGCGCTTGCGGGCGCGGCGGGGGTCATAGCCCTCGGGCTCGAGCTCGACGGAGATGTTGATGATGCCGCCGGCGTTGACGACGAAGTCTGGCGCCCACAGCACGCCGCGCTGCGCCAGCAGGGTGGCGACCTCGTCCTCGGCGAGCTGGTTGTTGGCCGCGCCGGCGACGATCGGCGCCTGCAGCCGCACCACGGCGTCGTGGTCCAGCAGGCCGCCGAGCGCACAGGGGGCGAGCACGTCCACGGCCGCGGTCAGCGCGTCCGCGGGGGCGATCCAGCGCGCTCCGAGGTCGCGCGCCAGCGCCTGCTTGGACTCGTCGATGTCGGTCACGAGCAGCGTCGCGCCGCCACGCGCGCAGCCGGCGGCCACGCGCGCGCCGACGTGCCCGAGGCCCGCGACGGCGATCGTGCGGCCCTTCAGCGACCGCGAGCCGAAGACCCGCTCGCAGCAGGTGGCGATCGCCGCCTCCACGCCGAGCGCCGTCCAGGGGCTCGGGTCGCCCGAGCCGCCGCGCGCGCGCGACAGCCCGGTGACGTGGCCCGTCGTGGTCGCGATGAGCTCCATGTCGCGCGCCGAGGTCCCGACGTCCTCGGCGGTCATGTAGCTGCCGCCGAGCTGCGCGACGGTGTCGCCGAAGTCGCGCAGGGCGTCGGCGCGCCGGCCGCGGCGCGCGGGCGCGGCCGGGTCGGGAGCCATGATCACGCCCTTGCCGCCGCCGAGCGGCAGCCCGGCCACGGCCGACTTGAAGGTCATCGCACGCGACAGGCGCAGCGCGTCGCGGACCGCCCGCCGCGAGTCGTCGTAATGCCACATCCGGCAGCCGCCCAGCGCGGGGCCGCGGGCTGTCGAATGGACCGCGACGATCGTGAACAGCCCCGAGCGCTCGCCCCTGCGGACGAGCAGGGTCTCGTGGTCGAGTGTGGCGGCGTAGCGGTCGATGGGAAGCGGGGGCTCAGCCGCCGGGCGCGCTGCCGGCTGCGAACTCGACCTTGCCGGCGGGTGCCGCGGCCGCCGCGGGCTCGGGCGCCGGCGCGACGTCCCCGCCGCTCGTCGGCGGGGGCTCCGGCGCGGAGCTCGCCGTCGCCGTGTCGGGCCTGACCGGCGTGAGCCCGTCGACGCCGTGGCCGAAGCCGGTGTCCTCGTTGGGCGCGGCCGCGCCGCCGGTGACGTCGTCGCTGCCCTGCGGGTCATCGGCCGGCGACGCGCTCGCGAAGCCGCCAGCCGGAGCGGGCGCATGCGCGCGGCGCTCCGCCGCCGCTGCACCTGCGGCGCTGCCGGCCGCATGCGTCGTCTTCTTGCGGACCGTCGCGCGCAGCGGGGTCGCGACCTTCGTCACCGCATGCGAGACGGACTGCACGACGGGGCGCAGCGTCGCCGCAGCCGCGTGGTGGCGCGCCGGCGCGGAATGGGAGGGCGTGAGCTTGGAGCCGACCTCGACCGCCCCGCCCGCGGTGAGGGCCGCGCAGCACACGACGGCGGCGACCTTCGCCGCCGTTCCGCCTCCGACCGCGGCGATCGCCCCGCCACCGGCCGCCGCCCCGCCGCCGGCGCTGGCCGCGCCCGCCGAGCCCGCGCCGCCGATTCCGACGAGCTTGAGCACCGCCGCCAGAGGCCCCGAGCCGCCGGGCGAGAGCGCGCTGAAGCCCTGGCTGACGGCGCGCAGCTGCGTGCGGTAGTCGGTACAGCCGGCGCAGTCGCGCAGGTGCCGGCGCGCGAGCGGGCTCGCGCGGGCGCCACGCTCGAAGGCGTCGGCGAGATCGGTGCGGATGTCCACGCAGTCGGTGTCGCGGGCCTCGACCGCCTCGACCAGGCTGATGCGCGCGCGCACGAGCAGCGACTTGACCGCCGGCAGCGAGACGCCGAGCGCCGCGCCGAGCTCGGCGTAGCTCAGCCCGTCGATCTCGCGCATCAGCAGGGCGGAGCGCTGCTGGTCGGGCAGCCGCCGGACGTCGGCGACGAGGCGGCGCAGGTCGTCGCGGCGCTCGGACTCGGCGATCGGGTCGTGCAGCGGCTTGCGCGAGGTGTCGAAGAGGTCGCTGGCGGGCGGGATCGGCTTGCGCAGATGGTCGATGCAGCGGTTGTGGGCGACGCGATACAGCCAGGCGCGCAGCGACAGCGGGCGGTCGCTGGCGCGCAGCGAGGAGTAGGCGCGCAGGAAGACGTCCTGCAGCGCGTCCTCGGCGTCCTGGCGCGAGCCGGACAGCATCTGGCGCGTGTAGGCGAACAGACGCTGCCGGTAGCGGTCGTGGATTACCCGAAAAGCCTCGTCGTTGCCCGAGCGAAACAGCGCCACGAGCTGGTCGTCGGAACGGAGTCGCAGCAGCGGACTGCTGATCGAGATACGTCCGAGGCCAAGCGGGGCTTGGAGGGCAGAGGCTTCCACGTGGGTTCCGTGGCACTTTAACCGCTTCGCGGGGCGGAAGTTCCGCTCGCTGCAAAACCAACGCGATGCCAATACCCGACCGGGACACTTGGACTTCGGGCGCCCTAATGGTAGGCTCTCGCGTCTCATGGATTTAGGGAACCC
>JAXDFS010000047.1:0-4998 GCA_034665465.1 Solirubrobacteraceae bacterium | reverse complement strand
CCTTCCGGCGCGCGATGAAACGCGCCCTGACGAGCGCCATGCGCTCGGGCGCCAAGGGCTGCAAGATCCAGGTCGGCGGGCGCCTCGGCGGCGCGGAGATGGCCCGCACCGAGAGCTACTCCGACGGACGCGTCCCGCTGCATACGCTGCGCGCCGACATCGACTACGGCTTCTTCGAGGCCAAGACGACGTTCGGGCGCATCGGCGTGAAGTGCTGGATCAACAAGGGCGAGATCATGCCCGAGGGCTACTCCGGCGCCGACCTCACCGACATGGAGGGTCCCTCCCAGCAGCAGCAGGGAGATCGTGACGGCGGCCGCGGCCGCGGTCGCGGCGATCGCGACGGGCGCGGCGGCGGCGGCGGAGGTCGCGGCGGTGGCCGCGGTCCCGGCGGTCCCGGCGGTCCGGGTGGCCGTGGCGGCGGAGCGGGCGGGGGCGGATTCCGCGGCGGCGGCGGCGGCGCCGGTGGCGGGGGCGGCGGCACGTCGCGCCCCGGCTTCGGTCCCGGCGCCGGCGGCGCACGCGGGGGTGGCCGCTGATGCTGTCCCCCAAGCGCGTCAAGCACCGCAAGCAGCACCGCGGCCGCAGGGCCGGGCTGTCGCGCGGGCAGACGACGATCCAGTTCGGCGAGTACGGCCTGAAGTCGCTGGACGCGGGCTGGCTCACGAACCGCCAGATCGAGGCCGCTCGTATCGCGATGACCCGCAAGATCAAGCGTGGCGGCAAGGTCTGGATCAACGTCTATCCCGACAAGTCCTTCACGAAGAAGCCCGCCGAGACCCGCATGGGCTCGGGCAAGGGCTCGCCCGAGGGCTGGGTCGCGGTCGTCAAGCCCGGGCGCGTCATGTTCGAGCTCGCCGGCGTCTCGGAGCCGCTGGCGCGCGAGGCGATGCGCCTCGCCGGCCACAAGCTGCCCGTCAAGACGAAGTTCGTCCTGCGCGAGGACACGCCCCAATGAACGCCAAGGACCTGCACGACCTCAGCGAGCGCGAGCTCGTCGACCACCTCAAGACCGCGCGCAAGGACCTGTTCGGCCTGCGTTTCCAGCACGCCACCGGCGAGCTCGAGAACACCGCCGGCCTGCGGACCGCCAAGCGCGAGCTGGCCCGTGCCCTCACCGTCGCGCGCCAGCGCGAGATCGATCCCAACCGGAAGTAGCGATGGCTGACGAGACCCCCGAGACCGAGCAGACCGAGCCCGTCGTCGACGCGCCCGCAGCCGATGCTGCGCCGGCGCCCGCCGACACGCCCGCGGCCGAGCCTGCGACGGCGAAGAAGCTGACCCGCGCCGAGCGCACCCAGCGCGAGCACGCGGCGAACTCCCAGCGTCCCTCCCGCACGGCCGAGCAGCGCGACGCCGATCGCCGCGAGGCGCGGGCGAAGAAGGCCGTCGCCCGCACCCGCCGTCGCGGGCAGGAGAAGGCCAAGCGCGCGGCATCCGGCGACACGCGCACCGGCACGCCGCCGGCCGAGGCAAAGGAGTCCTCGCCGCAGTCGCGCACGGGCACCGTCGTCTCGGCCAAGCCCGACAAGACGATCATCGTCCGCATCGATCACGCGCGCCGGCACCGCAAGTACCAGAAGATCGTGCGCTCGACGTCCAAGCTGCACGTCCACGACGAGACCAACGACGCCAACGAGGGCGACCTCGTCCGCGTGCTCGAGAGCCGGCCGCTGTCGCGCACCAAGCGCTGGAAGCTCGTGGAGATCCTGGAGCGCGCGAAGTGATCCAGAACGAGACACGCCTCAAGGTCGCCGACAACACGGGCGCCCGCGAGATCCTCTGCATCCGCGTGAAGGGCGGCTCGCGACGGCGCTACGCGTTCGTCGGCGACGTCATCACCGCGACCGTCAAGGCGGCCAACCCGCAGGGGACCGTCAAGAAGGGCGAGGTCGTGACCGCGGTCGTCGTGCGCACGAAGAAGTCCTTCGGCCGCGACGACGGCACGTACATCGCCTTCGACGAGAACGCGGCGGTCATCATCGACGCCCAGAACAACCCGCGCGGGACGCGCATCTTCGGACCGGTGGCGCGCGAGCTGCGCGACCGCAACTTCATGAAGATCATCTCGCTCGCACCGGAGGTGCTCTAGGTGCTCTCTTGTGCTCGGAATCGCAGGAGGGACCACTGATGCCCGCACGCATCCGCAAGGGCGATGACGTGACCGTGATCAGCGGCAAGGACCGTGGCAAGCAGGGCAAGGTCCTGCGCGTCGATCCCGCCAAGCAGCGCGTCTACGTCGAGGGCCTGAACATCATCAAGCGCCATCAGCGCGCGCGCCCCGGCTCGATGGAGCCGGGCGGCGTCATCGAGTCCGAGGGCCCGATCCACGTGTCCAACGTCGCGCTGCGCGATCCGCGCGACAAGAAGCCCACCCGCGTCAAGACGATCGAGGAGCACGGCAAGCGCCTGCGCGCCTCGGCTCGCTCGGGGGTGAAGATCTGATGCCTGCGACCGTGACCACCGCGCGGCTGAAGACCCGCTATCTCGAGGAGATCCGCCCGGCGCTGAAGGAGCGCTTCGGCTACTCGTCGATCATGGAGGTGCCGCGGATCGAGAAGATCACGCTGAACATGGGCGTCGGCGACGCCAAGCAGGACTCCAAGATGCTCGAGGCCGCGCAGGAGCAGCTGGCGACGATCGCCGGCCAGAAGCCCAACGTGCGCCGCGCGCGCAAGTCGATCGCCAACTTCAAGCTGCGCGAGGGGATGCCGGTCGGCCTCTCGGTCACGTTGCGCGACCAGCGCGCGTACGAGTTCCTCGACCGGCTGCTGTCGATCGCGATCCCCCGGATCCGCGACTTCCGCGGCCTGAAGGCCAACGCCTTCGACGGCCGCGGCAACTACTCGATGGGCATCCGCGAGCAGATCATCTTTCCCGAGATCGACTACGACGCCGTCGACCAGGTCCGCGGCCTCGACGTCACGATCACGACGTCGGCGCAGTCCGACCTCGAGGCCTTCGCGCTGCTCGAGTCCTTCGGGATGCCGTTCACGAAGGAGAACCGCCCGGTGGACGCCGCGGCCGAGGCACGCCGTGCCGCCGCCGCGGCAGCGGAGGAGGAGGCGCGTCACGAGGAGTTGCGCGCCAAGGCCGAGGCCGAGCAGGCGGCGCTGGAGCAACTCAAGCAGGAGAACCCGGAGGCCTACGAGCGACCCGCCGAGGAGCCGGAAGCAGACACCGACACCGAGGGTGGAGACAGCTAACATGGCCAAGACGTCCCAGCGGGTGCGCCAGGCGCGTCCCGCCAAGTACAAGACCCGGGAGTACAGCCGTTGCCGTCGTTGCGGCCGGGCCCGCGCCGTATACCGCAAGTTCGGCCTGTGCCGGATCTGCCTGCGCGAGATGGCTCACAACGGCTTCGTCCCGGGCATGACGAAGTCTTCGTGGTAACCGACAGCAGCACTGAGAGCAACCTGTGAGCGCAAGCACCGACCCCATCGCCGATTTTCTGACCCGGATCCGCAACGCGATCCAGGCCGCCCATGAGACGGTCGACATCCCGTCGTCGCGCCTGAAGACCGAGTGCGCGCGGATCCTGGCCGAGCAGGGCTACATCGATGGCTACGACACCGTCACGCCGGACCCCGGCCACCCGGCCGAGCTCATCCGCGTGCGCCTGAAGTACACGACCGACCGCCGCTCGGCGATCTCCGGCCTCAAGCGCGTCTCGCGCCCGGGCCGTCGCACGTACGCGGGCGCCGGCGAGATCCCCAAGGTGCTCGGCGGCATGGGCACCGCCATCGTCTCCACGTCGCGAGGCGTCATGACCGGCCACGAGGCTCGCAGCGCGGGCGTCGGCGGCGAAGTCGTGGCGCACGTCTGGTAGGTCAGGGCGCGTATGTCTCGCATCGGCAAGAAGCCCATCCCGGTCCCGCCCGGCGTCACCGTCTCGATCGAGCCTGAGCTCGTGCGCGTCAACGGCCCGCGCGGCACGCTGTCCGAGCGCGTCGCCCGCGACATCACGGTCGCCCAGGACGGCGAGCTGCTGGTCGTCTCGCGCCCGACCGACCGCGGCGAGCACCGCGCGCTGCACGGCCTGACGCGCTCGCTCGTGGCCAACATGGTCGAGGGCGTCACCACCGGCTTTGCAAAGACGCTCGAGATCCAGGGCGTCGGCTACCGCGCGGCGCTGAAGGGCCGCGACCTCGAGCTGGCCCTCGGCTACTCGCACCCCGTCTCGGTGAAGGCGCCCGAGGGGATCGAGTTCGAGGTCCCGCAGCCGACGCGCGTGATCGTCCGCGGCAACTCCAAGCAGCAGGTCGGCGAGCTCGCCGCCAACATCCGCAAGAAGCGCCCGCCGGAGCCCTACAAGGGCAAGGGCATTCGCTACGAGGGCGAGTACGTCGCCCGGAAGGTCGGTAAGCGCGCATGACCGTCAAGACCCAGCCGGCCAGGCGCCTCAAGCGCCGTCGCCGCGTCCGCGCGAAGATCTCCGGCACCGCCGAGCGTCCGCGCATCTCGATCTTCCGCTCCAACAGGGGCCTCAGCGCCCAGCTCGTCGACGATGTCGCCGGGCACACGCTGGCCGCGGTCAGCTGGACCGAGGCGCCGCTGCGCGACAAGGCCCCGATGGAGCAGGCCGGCGAGGCCGGCAAGCTGCTTGCCGAGCGCGCGCAGAAGGCCGGCGTCGCCAGTGCCGTCTTCGACCGTGGCGGCTACCAGTACCACGGTCGCGTCAAGGCCTTCGCAGAGGGCGTCCGCGAAGGAGGACTCAAGGTATGACATCGAGTCATTGCTCGACCATCGCCCGTTCGGACTCGCACGGCAGGTGCTCGCGATGAGCGCACCAGCCGTCGATCGCTCGGTCAATCAGGCAGGCCTGGACCTCCAGGAGCGCGTGGTCGAGATCAACCGCGTCGCCAAGGTCGTCAAGGGCGGCCGCCGCTTCTCCTTCACGGCGCTCGTCGTCGTCGGTGACGAGCGCGACGTGGTCGGCGTCGGCTACGGCAAGGCCAACGAGGTCCCGCTCGCGATCCAGAAGGGCGTCGAGCAGGC
>JAXDFS010000046.1:0-4994 GCA_034665465.1 Solirubrobacteraceae bacterium | reverse complement strand
GCTGCCGAGCTGCACCTGGTTGGCCGACTCGGGCACGAGGTTCAGCAGCGCGACCTTCGGCTTCTGCGGCGGGCGCGAGACGGCGATGCCGACCACCGCGCCCACGAGCCCGGCGTAGCCGAAGAGCAGCGCGACGAGCAGCGGCGACCGGCGCAGGATCTGCAGGTCCTTGAGCAGCAGCCAGCGCATCGGCGGTCAGTGCCCCCGCTGGCGCAGGAAGTCGACGAACGCCTGCTCGAGGTCGTGCTGCTCGTCGGCGCCGGCGATCGCCTTCAGCTCCAGCGGCGTGTCGTTGAAGAGCAGCTCGCCGTCGGCGAGGACGAGCACGCGGTGGGCGTGGCGCTCGGCCTCGGCGATGTCGTGGGTGGCGAAGATCACTGCCGTGCCGCGCTCGGTCAGGGCGGTGATGAAGCCCCAGAGGCGCTCGCGCTGGCGCGGATCCAGCGCGCCGGAGGGCTCGTCGAGCAGCAGCACCGGCGGGTCGGCGAGCAGCCCGACGGCGATGTTCACGCGCTGGCGGTTGCCGCCCGACAGGCTGCTCAGCTCGTCGTCGCGGCGCTCCTCCAGCCCCGTCTGCACGAGCATCCGCTCGACCGTCGCCTCGGGATCGGCGACCTTCTCCAGCCGGGCGAACAGACGCAGGTTCTGCGCGACGGTGAGCTTGCCGTAGATCGCCGTCTGCTGCGGGACCCAGCCGATCCGCGCGGTCGTCCCGGGGGCCTGCTCGACGGTGCCCGTCTCGGGCTCGAGGATCCCGGCGAGGATCGACAGCAGCGTCGTCTTGCCGGCCCCGTTGGGGCCGATGATCGCCAGCAGCTCGCCGCGCGCGACCGCGAATCCGACGTCGCGCACGGCGTGACGCTCGCCGAAGTGCTGGTTGATGCCCTGGACCGTCAGTGCGGGCGCCGCCGGCGCGGCGTCCACGGCCACTACTTGACCGCCTCCGCGAGCGCGTCCAGCGAGACCTGCAGCTCCTGGTAGGAGCCGCGGGTCGACGGCACCTTGATCGTCTGCGGCTGGCCGACGTCGGTCACGTCGAGGTTGGCGACGACCTTGATGCTCGTGAAGCCCCCCAGGATCTTGCGGTCCTTGGCCGACGGCTTGAGCAGCATGTCGAACTTCGCCTTGCGCAGGACCTTGTCGCTGGCGCCGGTGTAGACGTCGCCGGTCGCGCTCTTGACGGAGCGCTGCAGCGCCTGGCGCGCCTGGCGGTTGACCTCGCGCGGCAGGCCGGTGATGTCGGTGATCCGCAGGGCGGTCAGCCGCTTGGCGAGAGCGGAGAGGTCCAGGAAGAGGGCCTTGGTGTCGATGCCGGCGCTGCCGTGGATCGTGTCGACGCCCGCGACGCGCTCGTTGCCGACGATGCGCGGGTTCTTGGCCCAGCGCTCGGGCGCGATGTGAAAGACGCCCATGACCGCCCCGAGCGTGTTGCCCGCCTTCTGCGTCAGCGGCTTGCGCAGCGGGCCCGCGATCGGCTCGGGGATCTTGTAGGCGGTCGAGCCCAGGCCGATCAGCGCCTCGTTGCCCTTGAGGTACATGTCGCCGCCGAGGATCCCGCCGCGCAGTCCCAGCGAGACGTTGAACGCCGCCTCGGGCGAGCCGCCCGCGTCGCTGAACGGGCCCACGACGCTGACCTGGATCGGCTCCCTGTAGCGCGGCAGGCCCTTGACCGTGATGTCGATGACGCCGCTGATGTTGCCCGAGCTGGCCTTGTCGTTGGGGCCGAACGTCTCACGGATGAGCTTCTTGACCTCAGGCGAGTTGGGCGCGCCGCCCTTGCCGGCGGTCTTGTCGCCGGAGGACTTCGATCCGCCCCCGCACCCGGCGAGCGCGACGACCAGCAGCATTGACACGGCGATGAAGACAGCCTTGGTACGCACGTTCCCCCCTATGTCACCCGTCTGCGAGCGCGAGTCTACGACGCGCGCCCCGCGGGCCGCGTCAGCCGCCCGGCAGCTCGAACATCCGCGCGAGCGCGAGGCCGACGCGCTCGCGGACGACGACGGCGCTGCGCTGGACGTGCGCGCGCATGAAGGCCGCGGCGGCGTCGGCGTCGCGGGCCAGCACGGACGCCAGGATCTCGAGGTGCTCGGCGATCGTCGCGCCGATGCGGTCGTCGGTGGTGAAGTCGTGGATGCGCAGGATGCGGATGCGGTCGTTGAGGTCGCCGAGCAGCACCTCGGCCACGTCGTTGCCGCTGGCGGCGGCGAGCTGGCGGTGAAAGCCCTCGTCGGCGTGGACGAACTCGGGGCCCCGCGGCAGCGAGCGGCTGTCCAGCCAGGCGGCGTGCAGCGCGCGCCAGTCCTGCTCGATCGCCTCGATGCGCCCGCGGTCCCCCGAGGTCGCGGCGCGGCGCGCGACGAGCACCTCGATCGCGACGCGCCCCTCGGAGAGCTCGCGCATCGACTTGACGCTCGGGGCGCTCGGGCAGACGCCGCCGCCGGGATCGCGCACGATGTGCCCGTCGCCCTCCAGGCGGCGCAGCGCCTCGCGCACCGGTGTGCGGCTCGTGTTGAACTCCGCGGCGAGCTGCTGCTCGACGAGCCGGCGCCCGACCGGCAGGTCGCCGCGCAGCAGCCGCTCGCGCAGCTGCGCGTAGACGCGCTCGGCCTGCGAGACCGCCCGCGCGCCCCCGTTGCCGTTGTGTGTACGGGCTCGTGCCATCTGGCTCTCAGTGTGGCCGATCAGCCATCGAGCGCGGCCACCGCGGCGGTGAACGCCGGCAGCGGCGGAAGCGTCACGCCGCCGCCGATCTGCCCGACGCCGGGCTCGCGGTGCGCGATGCCGGTGTGGATCGGGGGCACGATCCCCTCGCGCACGACGGCGCGCGCGTCGACGCCGAGGATCGCGGGACCGTCGGGCAGCGCGAGTGCCGGGTGCTCGCCGGCGGCGATCTTGCGGAAGGCCGCCATCCGCTCGGGGATCGTCGCAGGGTCCAGGCCCACCGACGGCGCCGACAGCGGCGACGCGCCGATCGCCAGCGCGCCGAGGCCGTAGACCTCGATGATCGCCGAGTCGCCCAGGTCGTTCTGCATCTCCTCCGGCGTGAAGCCGGGGTACAACGCGGCCGGGTCGGGCGCCGCCGCGGGACCGGTGAACCAGGCGTCGCCGGTGCCGGAGAGCCTCACGCCGACCTCGACGCCGTTGCGCGCCACGGCCGTCACGAGCGACGAGCCCTCGACGCCCGAGGCGCAGACGAGCGCAAGCTTCGAGAACACCATCGCGACGTTGAGAAAGAACTGGCCGTTGCCGCGGATGAAGGCGTCGACCGCGGGCGCCAGCGGCGCGAGCGCGTCGGCGATGAGCTCGGTCCCGGCCTCGGTGCGGTGGTGTGCCTCGTCGCCCGCCGCGAGCGAGTCGGCGTGCAGCTCGAGCAGGTCGAGCGGGCCGTGGTCGTCGAGCGCCCGCGCGAGCTCGGGTGCGAGCTCGTCGCGCATCCAGGCCAGGCGCGCGACGACCTCCTCGTCGTTGGCGCCATAGCGCAGGACCTTTCCCGAGCCCTCGTTCAGCGGGCACCAGGCCGTCAGGCCCGTCGCCTCGTCACGGGCGACCAGGACCGGCATCGAGGCGGTGACGACGCCCGACATCGGGCCGACGCCGCCGCAATCGTGGTTGGTCTTCAGCACGACCTCGCCCGCGTCGGCGAGCGCGAGCGCCGCGGCGGCGTCCGCGGCCACGCCCTCCATCGCCAGGGCGACACCGAGCGCGGCGCGCATCGGCCCGCACATCGCGCTCGAGGCGATCGGCGGCCCCGCGTGGCAGGCCCCGCCGGCGGCGAGGTGGGGCACGAGCGACGCGGCCGGCACCACGTCGACGAGCTGGGGACGCGCGGCGGCGAGCGCCGCGACGGCCTGATCGACTGCATGCAGCGGTGTACTCATAGTGCCGCCAACGTAGTGCGGCGCGGACGGCGGTGGCATGGACGAGGTGGCGAAATGTCCCCGCTGCTCATAGGCCAGTTGGCCAATGCGACGGCCATCGGCCGCGACGTACGGTGCCACCGCAGGAGCAGCGCTGTGGACCGCGTTGCATACAACGCCCGCCAGAAAGGCACCGATGCCCGAGCCAGCCGCCATACCGGCCGCGCCCTACCCGTTCTCCCTCGATCCGGCCACCACCGCGCTGGTGATCATCGACATGCAGCGCGACTTCCTGCTCCCCGGCGGCTTCGGTGCGCTGCTCGGCAACGACGTGTCGATGCTCACCAAGGTCATCGAGCCGCTCGCCGAGGTGCTCGCCGCGGCCCGCGCGGCCGAGATGATGGTCATCCACACCCGCGAGGGCCACCGGCCCGACCTGTCGGACTGCCCGCCCAGCAAGCTCGCCCGGGGCCACCTCGACACGCCGATCGGCTCCGAGGGCCCCAACGGCCGCATCCTCGTGCGCGGCGAGGAGGGCCACGGGATCATCGACGAGCTCGCCCCGATCGCGGGCGAGATCGTGCTCGACTAGCCCGGCAAGGGCGCGTTCTACGCGACCGACCTCGAGCTGCTGCTGCGCAACGCGAGGATCACGAGCCTCGTCGTCACGGGCGTCACGACCGAGGTCTGCGTGCACACCACCGTCCGCGAGGGCAACGACCGCGGCTTCGAGTGCCTCGTGCTCTCGGACTGCGTCGGCTCCTACTTCCCGGAGTTCCAGGAGGTCGGCCTGAAGATGATCGCCGCCCAGGGCGGGATCTTCGGCTGGGTCGCCTCCTCGCAGGACCTGCTGGCTCACCTGCCCACCCCTGCCGCCGTCAACTAAAGAGGTCGCCCTATGTCAAGCGCCGCCGTGCCCCTGCCGTCCAACACGCCTCCCCTGTGGACGCGCGGAGACCTCAACGCGTTCTTCGGACTGGGCATCAACATGCTCGTCAACGTCCTCGTCCTCGCCGGCCTGTCGGCGGGCGTCGTGCAGATCCCCGCCGACGACGTCTTCCGGACGATCCTTCCAGCGCTCGGCATCGAGCTGCTGATCGGCAACTGCTTCTACTTCTACCTCGCGAAGAAACT
>JAXDFS010000045.1:0-4744 GCA_034665465.1 Solirubrobacteraceae bacterium | reverse complement strand
CGCTCGTGCGCTTCCTGCCGGTCGACGACGAGCGCATCCTCAACACCGTCAACGCGATCGACCGCGAGCTCACGGTCCACGGCCTCGTCCTGCGCTACCACGTCGACCAGACCGACGACGGGCTCGGGAGCGAGGTGGAGGGGACGTTCACGATCTGCTCGTTCTGGCTCGTCAGCGCGCTGAGCGAGATCGGCGAGCACCAGCGCGCCCGCGACCTCTGCGAGCGGCTGCTGTCCTACGCCAGCCCGCTGCAGCTCTACGCCGAGGAGCTCGACCCGATCTCGGGCCGCCACCTGGGCAACTTCCCGCAGGCGTTCACGCACCTCGCGCTCATCAACGCCACGATGCACGTCATCCGCAACGACCAGCGGCTGTCGTTCGAGCAGCAGCCGCTGGACGCCACCCGCCGCCCGCGATGACCGAGCTGCGCGCCTTCCCCGACGCCGAGGCCGTCGCCCGCCACGCGGCCGACGAGATCGCCTGGCGGATCGGGGACGCGCGCAAGCAGGGCCGCCAGATGCACATCGCGCTCGCCGGGGGGCGGACGCCGCAGCGGACCTACGAGCTGCTCGCCGACATCGAGGGGTCGTGGAAGCACGTGCACCTGTGGCTCGGCGACGAGCGCTGCGTCCCCTACGGGCACCCGGAGTCCAACGCCCGGATGGTGCACGAGAGCCTCTACGTCCACGCGCGCGCGGAGCCGCCGTTGCTGCACGCCGTTCCGTCGCCCGAGCAACCCGAGGACGCCGCATGGCTGTACGGGCTGGACGTCCGCGACGAGGTCCCCGAGGAGACGTTCGACATCGTGCTGCTCGGGATGGGTCCCGACGGGCACACGGCGTCGCTGTTCCCCGGCCATCCGGCCCTCGACGTCCGCCAGGCGCCGTGCGTCGCGGTCCGCGAGGCGCCGAAGCCGCCGCCCGAGCGGGTGACGCTGACGCTGCCGATCCTGCGCCGCGCCCGCGTCACGCTCCTGCTGGTGACGGGCGCCGAGAAGGCCGAGGCGCTCGCGCGGGCGCGCGCGGGAGACCGGTCGCTGCCGGTCGCGCTGCTCGGCGACGGGCTGGACGAGATCGCCTGCGACCGGGCGGCGCTGGGGGAGGGCTGACCCATCGCGACCGCTCGCTGAGCGCGGCGGGTGCAGAACTGCCTCTCTGTCTGCCCGACCGTCACTTGCGGGCCACACCGGCCGGACCTACGCTCGATCCATGAGCCGTCACGATGGCGACGTCCGCGATCAGGACGAGGCCACGCGCGAGCAGCTGCCCGCGCCTGAAGCCGTCACGGAGCCCGCAACCCCGCCGCCGTCGCCGGCCGAGAGCGTTGCGTCGAGCGTCGGCAACCGCGCCTTCGGTCAGCTCATCGGCCGCGCTCCCGGCGACGGCATCATGCCGGACGGCGTGGTGCATCCCCACGTCGCATCGACGATCGCCACGACCAACGGCTCCGGGCACACGCTCGATCCCGCGGCGCGCGAGCGGCTCGCGCCGCACGTCGGCGACGATCTCGGTGACGTGCGCGTGCACACCGACACGACCGCGGACGCGCTCGCACGGTCGGTGTCGGCGCGTGCCTTCACGACCGGCACCGACGTCTACTTCGCAGCCGGCGAATACCGCCCCGGCACCCGCGACGGCGACTCCCTGCTCGCGCACGAGCTGACCCACGTCACGCAGCAGCGCGGCGCACCGGCCGGCGGCCCGCTGACCGTGTCGGAGCCCGGCGACGCGATGGAGACCGAAGCCGACACGGTCGCCGGTGGCTTCGACGGCTGAGCCGCAGGCGCCCGCCGCCGTGACGTTCGGCTTCCTCGCCGAGCGCATCCGGACGGCGGTGCAGGCCGTCGCCGCCCGCGACGCGAACCCGACCGACCCGTTCCGCGGCCTCTACATCTCCGACGACCTGGCGCTGTCGCTCGCGGGTGCGGCACCGGGCTCGACCTTCGACGAGCGCTTGACGGAGGCGGCCGCGCGCCTGCGGCTGGACCCGCTCGATGCCGCCGTGCTCGGGCTCTGCGCCGCGCCTGAGCTCAGCCCGCGCTACGGCAGGCTGTTCGCCTACCTGCAGGACGACGTCACGCGCAAGCTCGCGACGCCACGGCTCGTCAGCGAGCTGTTGCAGGGCGAGGGCGTCACGCCGGCCGACATCCTTCGCTGCTTCGCCGCAGACGCGCCGCTGCGCCGCGACGGCGCGGTGCGCCTGCTCGACGGCGACGGGCTCGTCCCGTTGGCCGAGCGGGCCGTGAAGCTCGGCGAGCGCCTCGCGAGCTTCCTGCTCGGCGCGCGCCTGGACACCAGCGCCTCGAACCCGCGACTGCGCCGCGTCCCGCCGCTTGCAGGCGATCCCGGCCGGGCGCCGACCGTGGGCCGGCTCGCGGCGCTGCTGGCCGCCAGCCCGCCGCTGCCGGTCATCGTCGCCGGCCCCGACGCCGCGGCGCTCGTCGCGGCCGCGCGCGCTCAGCCCCTGCTGCTGGCCGACGTGCGCGAGCTTGGCGACCGCGACCTCATGGCCGAGGCGAACCTCGTCTGCGCGCTCGAGGGGCGAGGTCTGTGCTTCGACGGCCTCGAGCTGATCGAGCCCTCCGACCGCACGCGCCTGTTGCGGGCGCTCGAGCAGCGCCCGGGCGGGGTCGTGATGATCACGTTCTCGCGCGCGGCGGCGCTGGCGCTGGGCGACCGCACGACGATCGTCCTCGACGCGCCGATGCCGAGCCTGCAGGAGCGCGTCGGCGCATGGGCGCAGATCAGCGGCTGCGACGAGGTGCAGGACGTCGCGGCGAAGTTCCGCCTCTCGATCGGGCAGATCCACGAGGCCGCCGAGGTCGCCCTGCTCGCCGCCGCCGCGCGCGGTGCGGCGCAGCCGACGGCGCGCGACCTCGACGAGGGCGCACGCCAGGCCTCAAGCTCGCGCCTGGGCGAGCTGGCGGCGCGGCTGGACCCGGTGCACCGGTGGGACGACCTCGTGCTGCCCGCCCGCCAGCTCTCGCTGCTGCAGTCGATCTCCTCCTACCTGCGCCATCGCGACCTCGTGCTGCAGCAGTGGGGCTACGAGCGCACAGTCGCGCGCACGCAGGGGCTGAAGGCGATGTTCGCCGGCGAGTCGGGGACCGGCAAGACGATGGCCGCGCAGGTGCTCGCCAACGAGCTCGGCCTCGAGCTCTACCGCGTCGACCTCGCGACCGTTGTCTCGAAGTACATCGGCGAGACGGAGAAGAACCTCGACCGCATCTTCGCCGCCGCCGAGGGCTCCAACGCGATCCTCTTCTTCGACGAGGCCGACGCGCTGTTCGGCAAGCGCTCCGGCGTCTCCGACGCCCACGACCGCTACGCGAACATCGAGGTCGCCTACCTGCTGCAGAAGATGGAGGGCTACGCCGGCGCCGTCATCCTCGCCACGAACTTCCGCAGCAACATCGACGACGCGTTCCTGCGCCGCCTGGACTTCGTCATCGACTTCCCCTTCCCGGAGGCGGACGACCGGCGGCGCATCTGGAAGCTGCTGCTGCCCGAGCAGGCACCGGTGGGCGACGACGTCGACCTCGACTTCCTCGCGACGCGCTTCAAGCTGTCGGGCGGAGGAATCCGCAACTGCTCGCTGGCGGCGGCGTTCATCGCCGCCGAGGAGAGCGGGGTCATCGGGATGGAGCACCTCGTGCGGGCGGTGGCGCTGGAGTACGGAAAGTTGGGGCGGCTGACGCTGGAGGCGGACTTCGAGCGGTTCCATGGGGTGATCCGGCCTGCGAACGGCGCCGGAGCACAGTTGAGCGGCAGCTGAGTCCGCGGCGACGGTTGAGCCGGCCCGCGAGGCGCAGTTCGGCGTGGGCTTCGAGCGCATCGGCGCGGCGATGGCGCTCGACGAGGACGTCGTCGCCCGGCTCGCAGACGCGCCGGTCCTCGCTCGTGCGGCGATGACCACACGACTGCAGCGCTCGACGGGCAATGCCGCGCTGGCTCGGCGGCTTGCGGCACCGGCGGCCGCGGTGCAGCGCGAGGAGCCCGACGACGCGGCGCCCGACCACGACCTCGGCGGGCCCGATGCGATCCCGCTGGACGGCGGTAAACCGGCACAGGCCAAGGCCACCCGCTCCGGGGGCACCGAAAAACGCCCGGCAACCACCACCCTGACCCAGAACTGCGATGACTGCAACGCGCGGTCGCGATCCTCAACTCGGGCGCCTACGTCGGCGAGGCCAACGTGCAGATCGCACCGGTCGCCGGCGAGCCCCGCGCCACCCACGGCAAGAAGGGATGCGTCGCGGTGGTCGACATCACCTGGCCGATCGATGCGGCGACCTCGACGATCGAGATCACCGATTTCGTCTGGCCGAGCATGACCGACGCCGACAAGGCAGCGGTCGCGGCGTTCCGAGCGGCGCTGGCGGCCCACGAGGAGGGCCATTTCGTCACCGTCGAGGCCGCGATCGCGAAGCTGCCGAAGACGATCAGCGCGGCCGGAGCGAGCGGGCAGGCCGCGATGACCGCCCTGCAGACGAAGGTCAACGAGCAGCTCGCTGCGGGTCAGAAGGCCGTCGACAAGGCCAAGGACGACTACGACGCCAAGACGAAGAACGGGAAGACCCAGTCGGCCGTCGGCGGGACGAACGTGACGCTGACGTGCCCGGCGCGGGCGGCTACCTCGGCGCCGAAGCCCTGAGTCAGCTCACTCGAATCACCCATACGACGCCAAGACCGGGCACGGCGAGACGCGTCCGCCCGGCACCACGAACGTCACGCTGACGTGCCCG
>JAXDFS010000044.1:0-5504 GCA_034665465.1 Solirubrobacteraceae bacterium | reverse complement strand
TGCGGCGGTGGCCCAGCAGCGCCTTGCCGACCGGCGACTCGTAGGACAGGCGCTCAGGCGGCTTGGCCTCGGGCGAGCCGACGATCGTGAACTTCTGCGCCTTGCCGGTCTGCTCGTCCTTGACGTTCACGACCGAGCCGACCTGGACGACCTCGGTCGAGACGTCCTTGGCGTCGACGACCGTCGCCGAGCGCAGCCGCTCCTCGACCTGCGCGATGCGCGACTCGACCATCGCCTGCTCGTTCTTGGCGTCGTCGTACTCGGAGTTCTCAGAGATGTCGCCGAACTCGCGCGCCTCCTTGATGCGCAGCGCGACCTCGCGGCGCTTCTCGCCCTGGAGATGAGCCAGCTCCTGCTTGAGCTTCTCGAGTCCATCGGCGGTGAGGATGACGTCCTTGGGCATGGCTCCAGGGGGGTTGAGGTACGACAAGAAGCACCCGATGCTGAGGCCTTCCAGGACGGAGCGGTGCGAGAGGATACCAGCGCGTCAAGCGACTGCCGAGAGCTCGCCGACCCCGGCCAGCACGGCGCGCGCCTCGCCGACGCTGTCGGTGGCCTGCAGCGCCGCCTGCAGCGCCTTGGAGCCCCCCAGCCGATCGACGTACCACGGGTAGAACTTGCGCAGGTAGCGCCCGCCGCGCCGGGCGCCGAGGTGCTCGACGGCGCGGTCCATGACCCAGTCGAGCTCGGCGAGCACCTCGGCGGGCGTCGGCTCCCCGTCGCGCGTGCCGAGCAGACGGGCGAACAGCCACGGGTTGCCGAGCGCGCCGCGGGCGAGCATGACCGCCTCGCAGCCGGTGTGCTCGAAGGCGTGGCGGATCGTCTCGGGGTCGTTCATCCCGCCGCTGAGGATCACGGGCGCGGGCAGCGATGCCACGAGCTCGCGCGCGAGCTCGAGGTCGGGCGCGCCCTTGTGGTGCACCTGCGCCGAGCGCGGGTGAAAGCCGATGGCGGCGACACCGGCCTCGGCGACGAGGCGGTGCGCGAGGTCGAAGCCGTCGATCGCCCCGGCCAGGCGCCCGGAGCGCAGCTTGACCGTCACCGGCAGCCCAGAGCCCTCGCGCGCGGCGAGCGCGACTGCCACGGCGGTGTCGGGATCGTCCAGGAGCGCCGCGCCCGCCCCGGTCTTGCAGACCTTCGGGACCGGGCAGCCCATGTTCAGGTCGATGAGGTCGGCGCCCGCGGCGGCGACGCTTGCGGCCGCCGAGCGCATGACCTCCGGCTCCTGGCCGAAGAGCTGGATCGAGACCGGCCCGCCCGCGCGCTCGGCCGGGTCGATGCGCAGCATCTCGGTGCAGGTCTTGTCGTTGCCGTAGTGCACGCCGTGGCTGGAGACCATCTCCGAGACCGCCAGGCCGGCGCCGTAGCGCTTGGCCTGCAGGCGCACGAACCAGTTGCCGATGCCCGCCAGCGGGGCCAGCACGACGCGGTTGGGGATCAGCAGGTGGGCGAGCTGCCAGGAGTCGGTGAGGCTGCGGGCCTCAGGGGGCGTTTCGCTCATACAACAACCGTAGCCCGGTGAGCGTGAGCAGGTCGTCGACCTCGTCGATGAGCTCCGTGTACGGCACGATCGCGCCGGCCAGGCCGCCGGTGGCGATGACGTCGGTCTCGTCGCCGAGCTCGTCCAGGACGCGGCGCAGGATGCCGTCGATCGCGCCGGCGAAGCCGTAGATCACGCCGGAGCGGATCGCGTCGACCGTGCTCTTGCCGATGACCGCGCGCGGCGGGGCGAGGTCGATCTGCGGCAGCCTGGCCCCGCGCGCGGTGAGCGCGGCCAGCGAGATCTCGACCCCGGGCAGCAGGATGCCGCCGAGGAAGTCGCCCCGCGGGCCGACGATGTCGAAGTTCACCGACGTCCCGAAGTCGACGCAGATCGCGGGGCCGCCGAAGCGCTCGCGGATCGCGACGGCGTTGGCGAGGCGGTCGGCGCCGATCTCGCGCGGGTTGTCGTAGCGCAGCGCCATCCCGGTCTTCAGCCCGGGCCCGACGGCCAGCATCGTGTGGCCGAGGTAGCGCTCGCCCATCGCCAGCCATTCGGGCTCGAGCGCCGGCACCGTCGAGGAGACGATCGACGCGGTGATGTCGGCGAGGCCGACGCCGCGCAGCTCCAGCAGCGCGCGCAGCGCCGCGCCGAGCTCGTCGCGCGTGGACGAGGCGACGGTGGCAAAGCGCCAGTGCTCGAACAGCTCGCCGTCGCGGAACGTCCCGAAATGCGTCTGGGTGTTGCCGACGTCGACGGCGAGGAGCATGGACACGACTTTATGCTCTGGTCGTGAACAAGCTCTACGTCGTGCATTCGTCGCATCCGTCGGAGGCGGTCAAGAAGGCGCTGGAGCTCAAGGGCATCCCCTTCAAGACGGTCGAGTGGCTGATACCGATGCAGGCGCTGCTCACCCGGATGCGCTTTCCGGCGCGCACCGTGCCGGCGCTGAAGCTCGACGGCGGCGAGAAGGTGCAGGGCTCGGTCGCGATCATGCGCCGCCTCGACGAGCTCGTCCCCGACCCGCCGCTGCTGCCCGCGGGCGACCTCACGCGCGCCGCGGTGCTGGGGGCCGAGCGCTGGGGCGAGGAGATCCTGCAGCCGCTGGCGCGCCGCGCGGTCTGGGGGGCGCTCAGGCGCCGGCCCGGCGCGATCCCGACCTATCAGCAGGCCTCGCAGCTGCCCCGGCTGCCGGGCCCGGTGGTGCGCCTCGTCGCGCCGGCGGTCGTCCGCATCGAGGGCGCAGTCACGCACGCGGGCGACGAAGCGGTGCGCGCCGACCTGCGCGACCTGCCCGGCCACCTGGACTGCGTCGACGACTGGATCGCGCGCGGCGTGCTCGGCGGCCCGCAGCCCAATGCCGCCGACCTGCAGATCGGCGCGTCGCTGCGGCTGCTGTGGACGATCGTCGACGTGCGGGCGCTGCTGGCAGGTCGCCCGTGCGAGGCGCTCGCGCTGCGCCTGTTCGCCGACTTCCCCGGCGACGTGCCGGCGGGCGCCTACCCGTCGGGCTGGCTGCCCGCCGACGCCCGCGCCTGAGCGCCGCGCGCGCGGCGCACGAGCTCCTGGGTCGCCGGCCGGATCTCCTTGGCCTCGTTGAGCGGCGGCTCGAACGCCACCCGGACGGCGGCCGCCTGTCCGGCGCCGGTGACGCTCAGGTCCAGGCCGTGGCGGTCCAGGCCGGTGGCGACCGCCGAGACCGCGCCGCGCGCGCCGGCGATCTCGCGGGCGATCGCCAGCAGCCCGTCGACGTGATCCTTGTTGAGGTGCGCGACCGCCGCCTTGGCCGCCGGCGCGGTCGGGTCGGCCTCGGCGGCGACGTACTCGACGCTCGAGACCGTGTCCATCTCGGCGAAGCCGCCGACCCAGCGCACGCGCTCGACCTCGAGCACCCAGACGCTGAAGTCGTCCCAGCCGGCGTACAGCCGCGCGCCGGGGACCGCCGCGACGTGGGCGTCCAGCGCCGCCTCGGCCTGCTCGCCCTCGGGCCGGACGGCGCGGCCGGCGAGCGTGATGCGCGGCCGGTCGAGCGGGTCGCCGGGCGCGGACGGATCGCTGATCGCAAGGCTCGCGCGCGGATCCTCGAGCAGGTTGCGACCGTGCTCGGCCATCGTCGAGACGAGCAGCACCGGGTTGCCCGCGGCGGTCGGGCCGTAGACGACGAGCGAGCACCAGGGCGCGCCATCGGATCCGACGGTCGCCAGGTAGCCGACGGTCATCGCCGAGACGAGCGTGCGCGCCTCCTCGGCCGCGGTGCGGCGGCGGCCGGACTCGGTGTCGTCGCCTGCGGGGCCGGTGCCGTGTGCGGTGTCGTGTGCGCTCATGACGCAAACGCTAGCGGCGGACCGGCGCGACGCACGCCCTCGGTGACCGGCAGCGCCGCGAGCGCGTCGGCGAGCCGCTCGCCGGACGGCGTCGCGAGGTCGAAGTCGAGCTCCAGCAGCGGGATGAGGACGAAGCGCCGCACGAGCACCTGGGCGTGCGGCAGGCGCAGGCGCTCGGAGACGTGCTCGCTGTAGCCGAGCAGCAGCACGTCGACGTCGATCGGCCGCGGGCCGTCCTTGGGGCCGCCGGGCTCGCGCCCGAGCTCGCGCTCGATCGCCTTGGCGGCGTCCAGCAGCGCCTCGGGGCCCAGGCCCGTGCGCACGCGCAGGCAGGCGTTGAGGAACTGCGGCTGGTCGAGGATCTCGCCGACGGGGTCGGTGTCATACGTCGACGAGCTCGCCAGCACCTGCACCCCGTGGCCCGCAAGCGCATCGACGGCAGCCTGGAGGTTGGCCCGCCGGTCTCCGACGTTCGATCCCAGCCCCAGATGGCCGATGTTCATCCGCGGCAGTCTGACGATTTCGCGGGGATCACGGCCGGGGCCGCCTCGGGCGGTCACGCGCGCACGCCGACTCGCCCGGCGAGACGTGACGCGAAGGTATCCGCGTGGGACATCTTCGCGTCACGCCGCCCCACCGACGACGCACGGGGCCCCCACCCCGGCTTGACCGAGACCGAGGAGCGCGCATGTACCACCGCGCCGATCCGGGCCCGTGCAGCGTGTCCGGTCCCGGCCACCAACGCCCGCGACGCGCGCCAGCGCCCTAGTCCTAGTCCTCCAGATCCCCCACTTCGCGCCAGACCTCGACCGACACGTCCTCGACGGGCAGCGCGATCGGCGGCTCGGGCTTTGAGATCTTGACCGACACGACCTGTGCCTCGAAGTCGCGCAGCAGCCGGTCGGCGACCGCGGCGCACAGGCGCTCGAGCGTCTTGTCGGAGCGCTGCGTCGCGACGAGCGCCGCGACCTCGCAGACGCGCCCGTAGTCGACGGTGTCCTCGATGCGGTCGGTGACGGTCGCGTCGGCCTCGCCGACCTCCATCCGGATGTCGAGGATGAGCCGCTGGCCGACCTCGCGCTCGGCGGCGGTCACGCCGTGGTGGGTGTAGAGCGAGAGGCCGTTGACCTCGACGGTCACGATCGTCCGGACGGTGTGCTCGTCCTCGTCGTCGAAGTCGTCGTCGTCGTCGGACTCGTCGTCGCGCTCGTCGTCGGCAGGGCCCATCGCCCGCGCAACGTAGCAGCCGCCACGAGCAGGGCATCGCGCGCCTCGGCGACGTCGTGGACGCGGAAGACGCGCGCCCCGGCGGCATACGCGAGCACGTTGGTCGCGATCGTGGCGGGCACGCGCTCGAGCGGCCCGCGGCCGGTGAGCCTGCCGAGAAAGGACTTGCGCGACGTGCCGATCACCAGCGGGCGGCCGAGCGCCACGAGCTCGTGCAGGCGCGCCAGCAGCTCGAGGTTGTGCGCGATCGTCTTGCCGAAGCCGATCCCCGGGTCCAGCCAGACGCGCTGCTCGGCGATCCCCTGCGCCACGGCGAAGTCCAGTCGCTGGGAGAGGAACGCCCCGACGGCGGCGACGACGTCGTCGTAACGCGGGTCGCGCTGCATCGTGCGCGGCTCCCCGAGCATGTGCATCAGGCAGCAGTCGAGCCCGCGGTCGGCGACGAAGGCGGCCAGGTCGGGGTCGTGGCGGAA
>JAXDFS010000043.1:0-4891 GCA_034665465.1 Solirubrobacteraceae bacterium | reverse complement strand
CTGCGCGGGATCCGCAAGCGCTCGAGCGTGAACCTCAAGGTCTCGATCAGCGCGCAGGACGGCGCCGGCAACAGCGGCACCGGCTCGGGGAAGAAGACGCTCAAGCGGCGCTAGGCGGCGCTCAGTCGCCGAGCTCGAGCACCGCGAGGAAGGCCTCCTGCGGCACCTCGATGCGCCCGACCTTCTTCATGCGCTTCTTGCCCTCCTTCTGCTTCTCGAGCAGCTTGCGCTTGCGGCTGATATCGCCGCCGTAGCAGCCGGCGATGACGTCCTTGCGGTAGGCCTTGACCGTCTCGCGGGCGACGATGCTCGCGCCGATCGCGGCCTGGATCGGCACGTCGTACTGCTGGCGCGGGATCTTCGCCTTGAGCTTCTCGGTGAGCGAGCGCCCGACCTCGTAGGCCTTGTCGCGGTGGACCACCATCGACAGCGCGTCGACCTGCTCGCCCGCCAGCAGGATGTCGAGCTTGACCATGTTGGAGGCCTGCATCCCGCGCAGCTCGTAGTCCAGCGAGGCGTAGCCGCGGGTGCGCGACTTCAGCGCGTCGAAGAAGTCGATGACGATCTCCGCCAGCGGCAGGTCGTACTGCAGCTGGACGCGGTCGGCAGACAGGTAGTGCATGCCCTTGTGCGTGCCGCGGCGCTCCTGGCAGAGCTCCATGATCGGGCCGATGAACTCCTTCGGCGTGAGGATCGAGGCCTCGATCATCGGCTCACGGATCTCCGCGACGCGCCCGGGGTCCGGGAAGTCGGACGGGATGTGGACCTCGGTCTCCGACCCGTCGGTGAGCGTGACCTCGAAGCGCACGGACGGCATCGTCGCCATGAGCTCGATGCCGTACTCGCGCTCGAGGCGCTCGCGGACGATGTCCATGTGCAGCAGGCCGAGGAAGCCGCAGCGAAATCCGAAGCCCAGTGCCTCGGACACCTCCGGCTCCCAGGACAGGGCGGCGTCGTTGAGCACGAGCTTCTCGAGCGCGTCGCGCAGGTCGGGGTACTCGTCGGAGTCGATCGGAAACAGGCCGCAGAAGACGACCGGCTGGACGTCGCGGTAGCCGGGCAGCGGCTGCAGGCCGGGGTTGCGCGCCCAGCCCTCCTTCGTGGTCAGGGTGTCGCCGACGGCAAGCGCCGAGACCTCCTTGATGCCCGTGATGAGAAAGCCGACCTCGCCGGCGCTGAGCTGCTCGGTCACGACCATCGCCGGGGTGAAGAAGCCGATGTCGTCGATGTCGGCCTGCGTGTCGCCGGCCATCGCCCTGATGACGTCGCCCTTGCGGAAGGTGCCGTCGAAGACGCGGATGTAGGCGATGACGCCGCGGTACTGGTCGAACTCGGAGTCGAAGATCAGCGCGCGCGGCGGCGCGTCGGGATCGCCGGACGGCGGCGGCACCTTCGCGACGAGCTCCTCGAGCACGTCGACGACGCCGTCGCCGGTCTTGCCGGAGATCCGCAGGATGGCGTCCATCGGCTCGCCGAGCAGGTCGGCGACCTCCTCGGCGACGCGCTCGGGCTCGGCTCCGGGCAGGTCGAGCTTGTTGAGCACCGGGATCAGCTCGAGGCCGTTCTCGATCGCCAGGTAGGTGTTGGCGACCGTCTGCGCCTCGACGCCCTGCGAGGCGTCGACGACGAGCAGCGCGCCCTCGCAGGCGGCGAGCGAGCGGCTGACCTCGTAGGTGAAGTCGACGTGGCCGGGGGTGTCGATGAGGTGCAGCTGGTAGGTCTCGCCGTCGCGCGCCTCGTAGAGGACCCGCACCGCCTGCGCCTTGATCGTGATCCCGCGCTCGCGCTCGAGGTCCATCGAGTCCAGGACCTGGGCGCGCATCGCACGCGGATCGACGGTCTCGGTCATCTCCAGGATGCGATCGGCCAGCGTCGATTTCCCGTGATCGATGTGGGCGATGATCGAGAAGTTGCGGATATGGGCCTGGTCTGCCACGCCTACAGCGTAGGGCGCACCCGCGTCCTCCCTACTTCGCGCGCCCGATCCGCGCCCGGACGAGGTCGGAGATCTGCTCGGCCTCCTCGACGCCCATCCGCAGCACCGCGCGGCAGTAGAGGACGATTCCCGCGCTCAGGGCCGCGCCGACCGAGATGACCTGCGCCGGCAGCGAGCGCCCGAGCAGCGCGTCGAGCGCCAGCCAGACGAGGTAGGAGACCGCCGCCAGCAGCACGCAGGCCAGCCCGATTCTCGCGATCGCGCGTGTCGTCTCATAGCCCTCCAGGCGCCCGCTCAGCTCGCGGCGCAGGTAATAGGCCTGGCCGGCCGTCATCGCGGCGCTCGAGATCGCGGTCGCGAAGACGATGCCGCCGATCCCGAAGGGCCCGACGAGCACCAGCGACAGGACGAGGTTCAGCACGAGCGTGGCCGCCGCCAGCCCGGTCGGAAGCCAGGGACGCTGCAGCGAGAAGAAGGTCCGCGTCAGCAGCAGGTTGATGCCGGCGAACGGCAGGCTGAAGGAGAACCAGAACAGCGCCTCTGAGACGAGGGCCGTCGAGCCCGTGCCGAAGGCGCCGCGTTGGTAGACGAGGCGGGTGATCGGCTCGGCGAGGACGAGCGTGCAGACCGCCGCCGGGATCAGCAGCAGCGCGATCTGGCGCACGCCGGTGCCCATCAGCGCGCGCAGGCCGTCGAAGTCGCGCCGCGTCGCGAGGCGGGCGAGCGCCGGGAACAGGACGGTGGCGACCGCGACGCTGAACATCCCCTGCGGCAGCATGTAGAGCCGGAAGGCGGCGTCGATCGCGCGCGGCACGGCGTCGGAGACGGTCGACCCGATCGTGGAGTTGATGAACAGGTCGAAGTTGATCAGCCCCAGGCTCAGCGTGATCGGCAGCATGAGCGTGAGCACCTGGCGCACGCGTGGGTCGTGCAGGTCGACGCCCCGCAGCTCGAACCTGAAGCCCAGGCGCACGAGCACGGGCAGGCACATGACGAGCTGCACGACCGTTCCCGCGAGCACGCCGATCGCGTACGCGTACATCTGGTTGGGGCCGTGGAAGTGCGGCTTCAACGCGACGAGCACGCCGATGATCACGAAGTTCCATACGAGCGGGGCGAGCGCCGGGATCGTGAAGTGGTCGTACGCGTTGAGGATCCCGACGAACAGCCCGTTGAGGCCCAGCAGCAGGACGATCGGGAAGAGCACCTGCGACAGGCCCACCATGAGGTCGTCCAGCTGCGGCGAGAAGTCGCCCGTCAGCGGCGGCATGATCACCGGCGCGACGAGCACGAAGAAGACCGTGACCGTCGTCAGGGCCGCGACGATGATCGCGACGAAGGTCGAGGCGAGCTGGAAGGCCTCGCGCCTGCGCCCCTTCTCGAGCAGCTCGGTGAAGACCGGCACGAAGGCGGCGCTGAGGGCCGCGTCGGCGAACAGCGAGCGCACGAGGTTCGGGACCTGGAAGGCGAACGTGAACGCCGAGAAGGGGCCGCTCGTGCCGAAGTAGCTGGAGGCGACGACCTCGCGAACCAGGCCCGCGATCCGCGACAGGCCGGTGAGGATCGAGAAGATCGCGGTGTTGCGAGCGATGCCTGTGCCGGCGCCCGTGGTGCGCCCTGATCTCGGGCGTGTCTCGGCCGCCATCGGTGCGCTACTCTAGGGAACCGCCGCGGCAATGCCGCGGCGCTTTCACGCATATGGCCAACATTCATTCACAGAAGAAGCGGATCCTGCGCTCCGAGCGAGAGCGCCTCGAGAACCGCCACTACACCTCGGCCGTGCGGACCTACTTCCGCCGCCTCGAGGCTGCCGTCGCCGCCGGCGACGACACGGTCGCCGACACCGAGCATCGCGAGCTTGTCAGCCTCATCGACAAGGCCGTCAAGCGCGGCGCGCTGCACAAGAACACCGGCGCCCGCAAGAAGTCCCGCGCCTCGCGCGTGCGCCGCGGCGCCTCCGAGTAGCGCCCCTTTGGGCTAGCGCGGCCCGGCCGCCGGCACGTCCGCCTCGCGCTGCGCGCGGTGGACCGCATCGACGACCTCGTGCGGCTGGGCGACCCCGGCGAACTGGAAGTCGTAGTCGTCGCCGGCCGCGGTGTCGAAGTCCACGGTGCCGATGAGGAGCATCCGCTGCAGCACCGACTGGTGCGTGTTGACGTTCTGCACCCGGTTGATGAGCGTCTGCTGCTCGGCGCGCGCGATGATCCCGCGCCGGATGTGCAGCCGGTGCGTCGTGATCGCGTAGGTCGTGAACAGCCGCTTGAGCCAACCGGCGAGCAGGACGATCGCCAGCAGCACGAGCGCGACCGCGGTCGCGAGGCCGGCGCCTGAAGCCACCGCGGCGATCGCCGTCGCCACCGCCACCACGACGAACCCCTTGAGATAGAAGCCGAGGATCGAGCGCCAGGACGGATGGCCCTCGAAGATCAGGCGCTCGCCGGGCTCGAGATCCATGTGGCGAGCCTACAACCGTGGCCTGCCGGCGACCCTGGCCGGGTGTGTAGGGGCGGGCGTCCACGGCATCGCTGCGGCAAAAGCCCGAGCGCGCCCGCGCGGCCTTGCGTGCCGGAGTTGCCAGCGGGTGGCACCGCTCGCTGCTTCGCGGGCTGAAACCGGCCGTGGTCGGCCGTGTGCGTCTGCTCGGCGCGGGGCGTTGACGGCATCGGTGAGGAAGGCGGGTCCGGGCCGGCGTGCGCGGCGTTTGCGAGGCGGCGATGAAGGAGGGGTGGTCCGGGCCACATGTGTCTCCGCGCGAGGGTGTGGCGAATAATCGGGTCCCTGTGGCTGTTGCGTAACTGGGTGTCTGGTGTGGGCGCGGGGAGCTGGTGGCCGGGAGGGGCGGTCGGTCTGGTCGGGTGTGCGGGGCTGGTTCGGGCTCTTTCAGGTGGTTTGGGGGGCGCGGTAGAGCTTGAGGAGGTTGTGGGTGGCGGTGATCAGCTGCCATTCGGCTTGGCA
>JAXDFS010000042.1:0-4527 GCA_034665465.1 Solirubrobacteraceae bacterium | reverse complement strand
GATGAGCACCTCGTCGCGGGCGACGATGTCGCCTGTCGCGGCCTCGCGGACGTGCAGCGCGCTGGCCTTGTCCAGGCGCGCGGCGAGCGGCGCGGTGAAGCCGGGCGGCATGTGCTGGACGATGAGCGTGCCGGCGCCGAGCGGGCGCGGGAGCCTGGGCAGCAGCTCGCCGAGGGCGCGCGGGCCACCGGTCGAGCAGGCGATCACGACGAGCGGCGCGCGGCCGTTGCCGGCGCGGCGGCCGCCGTTGGCGCTGGCATGCATCAGCGCCGGGGACGCCGCGGCGGCGGGCACCGCGGGGCGCGGGCGCCTGCTGGCGGCCGCGGCGGAACGCGCCTTCGTGCCGATCTCGCTCAAGAAGGCGCCGGGCGAGCTGCCGATCTGCGGCTTGACGGCGAGGTCGAAGGCGCCCTCGGCGAGCGCGTCGACAGCGCGGGCGCCGTGCGCCGGCGAGAACGCCGAGACGACGAGCACGACCGTCGGCAGGCTGGTGGTGCGCAGCGCGGCGAGGACGGCGATGCCGTCGCGGCCGGGCATCGCGAGGTCGAGCGTCAGGACGTCTGGGCGCAGGCTGCGGCACAGCACGAGCGCCTCGTCGCCGTCGGCGGCCTCGCCGACGACGTCCAGTCCGGCCGTCTCCAGCGCCTGGCGCAGCAGGCGGCGCATGAAGCCCGAGTCGTCGGCGACGACGACCCGCGGCGGGGTTGAGGGGGTCAGGGACACGGTGAGGGGAGCGGGTCTGCGGGCCGCGCTAGGCGGCCTTGGCGAGTGCGTCGCCGGCGGTGGCGCCGGCTGCGGTCCGAGCGGTCGTGGCGGCGCCCGGCTCGGACGCGAAGATGCCGGCGGGGTCGAGCAGCACCACGAGGCGGTCGCCGACCTTCGCGATCGCCTGAATGCAGGCGGCGCCCGCAGCGGGGACCTCGTCGAGGTCGGCGCTCGTGAGCGTCAGGACCTCCTCGACGTCGCCCACGATGACGCCCGCCATCTGGTCGCCGCTCTCGACCATGACGATCTTCGAGGCGACCGAGGTCACGTCGAGGTTCAGGCGCGACGCGAGGTCGTAGACCGGGACGATCTTGCCGCGGAGGCTGATGACGCCCTTGACCCAGGGCGTTTGCGAGGCGACGCCGCGCGGCTCGGTGTAGCGGATGATCTCCTGGACGTGGGTGATCGGCAGCGCGTACTCCTCCTCGCCGAGCGAGAAGACGACGAGCTGCATGGTGGAGTCGTTCGACATTGTGCGGTGTCCTTGGGGCCGGGGGGCGGGGCGGGCTGGGCGATCGAGTGATCGGCCGCGGGAGGGTCAGCTTGAGGACGTGGGAGGCGCTTGCTGCTGACGCGATCTACGCGTCGCGCATCCACGTGCGGATCTGCTGCGCGACGCGCTCGGGCTCGCGCTCGGCGAGCTCCTCGACCTGCATCTGCGCGGGGTTGTCGGAGCGCTCGGGCAGCGCCGAGGCGCGCGGGCGCTCCAAGTGCGCGAGCGTCGTCGGCGCCTCGATCTCGCGCAGCCAGTTGGGCTCGCGCATGAGCGTCTCGCCCTCGCGGCGGCGCAGCTGGCGGGCGCTGAAGAAGAGGAAGCCGAGCAGGCCGACGCCGGCGGCGCCGTACTTCGCGTAACCGATCATCCCGCCCGCGGGCCCGACCCCGGGCGCCGCGATCTTCGGCGGCTTGGCGAACGCCACCTGGCTGACGGCGAGGGTGTCCCCGCGCGAGGGCAGGATCCCCGCCGCGCCCGCGACCGCGGCGCGGATCGCCGGGATCTCGGCCTTCGGCACCGACTTGTCGACGACGAGCGCGACGTTCAGCCGGTTGACGGCTCCGGGCGCGACCTTCGTGCGGATGACGGTCTTGTCGACGCCGAAGTCCTTTGTCGTGGACTTGCGGTTGTAGTTGGACTTCCCGCCGGCCGCGGCGGCAGCCGCGTAGCTGGGGATGTTCGAGGCGGTTCCCGCGGCGCCGGAGCCGCTGCCCGAGCCGCCGACGAGCTTCTCGCTCTCGGTGACCTGCTTGATGGGCGTGCTCCTGCCGTAGGTCAGCTCGTCCTTGGTCGCCAGGTCGGCGTTGACGTCGGCGCTGACCTGGACCTCGGCCTTGCCGGGCCCGACGGTGCGCAGCAGCAGCGCGTTGATGCCGGCCTCGACCTGCGCCTCGTAGCGCGACTGGACGGCCTGCTTGGAGACGCTGCCGCCGATCGCGCCGGCGTCGCCGCGCGGCCACAGCAGCTCGCCCTGGCCGTCGGTGATCGAGACGTTGGCGGGCTTGAGGCCCTTGACGCTGGAGGAGACGAGCTGGGCGATGCCGCGCACCGCGCCGGGGTCCAGGCCCGCGGACGAGCCGGACAGCAGCACGGCGGCGGTCGCGGGCGTCGAGGTCTCCGAGAAGAGCTGGTCGTCGGCCAGCACGAGGCGCACCTGTGCGCCGCTGACGCCCTGGACCTGCTCGATCGTCGTGGCGACCTGACCCTCCAGCGCGCGCTGGTAGGTCACCTTCTGCTGGAAGTCGCTGGAGCCGATCTTCTGCTTGTCGAAGAGCTCGAAGCCGGGCTGGCTGGCCGAGCCGCCGTCCAGGCCGGCGCCCGCGAGGGCGATCCGCGCCTGCGCGGTCTGCGACTTCTCGACGGCCAGCGCGGTGCCGTTGTTGCGCAGCTCGTAGGCGATGCCCTTGGCGTCGAGCGCCGCCGTGACCTTGCCGGTCGTGGCCGGGTCCAGGCCGGTGTCGATGAGCGAGTAGCTCGGGCGCCCGGCGATCTGCATGCCGAGGAAGACGAGGGCGACGAGCGCGAGCGCGCTGCCGGCGAGCACCATGCGCCCGCGCGGGGTGAGGTTGGCGAGCAGCGCTCGGGAGGCGGTCGGCATCAGTGAGACCTCAGACCTGGGTGTGGAAGATGTCCTGGACGGCCTCGACGGCCTTGGTGCGGATCTGGCTTGCGAGCTGCATGCCCAGGCGCGCCTTCTCGACGGCCATGACGACGGCGGTGGGGTCGGCGTTGCCGGCGGCGAGCGCCTGCGAGCCCTGGGCGGCGTTGGTCTGCAGCTTCTCCAGCGCGCCGATCTGGTCGGCGAGCATGCCGCCGAAGCCCCCGCCCTTCGCGGCGCCGGCGCCCGCGGGCGAGCCGGCGGGGATGCCGCCGTCGCCGAGGTTCACGGACCACTCGCCGCCGCGGACGGCCATCGTCGGGTCGATCGCCATCAGCGCAGGATGTCCAGCGTCTTGGAGAACATCTGCTTGGCCGTCTGCATGACGGTGACGTTGGCCTCGTAGCCGCGCGAGGCGCTGATGAGGTCGACCATCTCGGTGACCGGCTGGACGTTGGGCATCGAGACGTACCCGCGCGCGTCGGCGTCGGGATGGCCGGGGTCGTACACGAGCCGGTTGGGGGTGGCGTCGTCGGAGATGCCCGCGACACGGACGCCCGCGCTCGAGCCGCCGCCCCGCAGGGCGCCGTCGAGGGTGGCGCCGAAGCCGCCGCCGGCCTGCTCGAGTGCGACGACCTTGCGCCGGTAGGGCTGGCCGTCGGCGCCGCGGGTCGTCTGGGCGTTGGCGAGGTTCTCGGCCGTGACGTCCATCCGCAGGCGCTCGGCGCTCAGGCCGCTGGCCGCCGTGTCGATCGCGTCGAACAGGCTCATCTCAGCGCGTGCCCATCGCCGACTCGAGGACGTCGATGCGCCCGCGTGCGACCGACACGAGCGCCTCGTACTCGAGCGCGTTGGAGGCCATCGAGGCCGACTCCACGTCGATGTCGACGCTGTTGCCGTCGGCGCGCATCGTGGAGTTCGGCACGGTCTCTGCGCTGAAGGCGACGTTCTGGACGGCGCCGCGGCCGGCGTCCATCGCCGCGCTCAGCGCGCCGTGGAAGTCGACGTCGCGGCGCTGGTAGCCGGGGGTGTTCGCGTTGGCGATGTTGCCGGCGAGGGTCGCCTGGCGCATGCTCGCGCCGGTGAGGGCGCGCTCGAGTCCTAGCTGGGTCGTGTCGAAGAGGTTCACTCGGCTCCTTTGGGACGGTGGGGTAGTCGGCTGCGCGGCGCGGTCCTTGAGGGACTGCAGGCGCGCGTCAGCCCGACAGGTCGACCCGCCCGCCGGTGCGCGCGCCGGGCGCGCCGCCGCCGTAGCCCCGCACCGCGACGCGTCCCCGGGAGACGTGGCCGAGCGAGCGGCGCAGCTCGCCGACCTGGGCGCCGATCAGCGCGGTGGTCGCCGTCTGCACCTCGAGCGCCCGCTGCAGCGTGGCCCGCGCATGCGAGGGCTGCGCGCCGCCGGGCAGGCGCGCCAGCAGCGCCCGCCGCGACATGTCGACCGCGGCGAGGTCCTCCCACGCCCCTGCGAGCACGAGCGACTGCTCGCGCTCGGTGAGCTCCAGCAGCGCGGCGTAGGGATCGGACATTCGCGGGCGCCCGCGCTCAGGCGGCGGCGGGCTGGGCGGTGGCGGCCGCGGTGGCCGCGGCGTGCGCCCAGGCCTCGCGCAGCTCGCGCAACAGCGCGTCGATGCGCTCGAGCTTCTCGGGGTCGCGCTCGCACAGCCCCTCG
>JAXDFS010000041.1:0-6597 GCA_034665465.1 Solirubrobacteraceae bacterium | reverse complement strand
CGCGCGACTGGATCGCCAACTTCGGCGAGATCGCGAAGTTCTCGGGCCGGATCATGGGGCAGGTCTACAGCTTCAAGGTCTTTCGCTTCTTCGGCGAGGCGCTGCGCCAGGCGGGGATCCTGATCGTGTCCTCGACGCTCGTCATCTGGGGACTGGTGTTCATCATCGGCCTGCAGTGCGGGATCGAGGGGGCGTACTTCAACCGCTCGGTCGGCAACCCGGCCTACGCCGGCGTGTTCGCGGCCTGGTGCGACCTGCGCGAGCTCGTGCCCTACGCCTTCGGCTACATGATGGCCGCGAAGGTCGGGACCGGGATCGTGGCCGAGCTGGGCTCGATGCGGATCTCCGACGAGATCGACGCGCTCGAGGTCATGGGCATCAGCTCCGTGACGTTCCTCTGCGCGACGCGCCTGTTCGCCGCCTGGCTCGTGCTGCCGTTCGTCTACATCGCGGCGATCGGCGCGGGCTTTCTGGCCTCCTACATCGCGGTGGTGCAGCAGATCGGCGAGGTCTCCGGAGGTGGCTTCTTTCTCATCTTCTGGATGTTCCAGAACCCTCCCGACCTCGTGTACAGCCTGCTGAAGGCGATGGTGATGGCGACGGCGATCGTGCTGGTCGGGTGCTACTACGGCTACCACGCGAGCGGGGGGCCGGTCGGCGTGGGGACGGCGACGGCGAAGTCGATGGTCTTGAACATCGTGCTCGTGCACCTCATAGGGATGCTCGGCACGCAGCTGTTCTGGGGCGCCAATCCGCGCGCTCCGATCGGGGGATGACTGGATGCGGACGCAGGGCGGGGTGATGAGGACGTAGACGGGAGCGGGAGGTCGCGGCGATCGCGGCCTCCACAACGAGCGCGGGAGAGCACATGATCAAGTCGGGGGAGGAACTGGCCGCGGCGGCGGCCAAGGCAGCAGCGTCGTCGGCCGAGGCGTACGAGAAGTTCGTGGCCCAGGCCAAGGCAGTGGTGTCGGCGGCTGCGTCGATGGCGGAGTCCGCGCTGAAGGAGATCCCGGGGATGGGCGGCTCGGGCCACGACGATGCTGCGGACGCCGCGCCGACGCACGAGGGCCCGGCATCGCTCGACGATCTCGAGGCGCGGGCGGCGGAGCCCGAGGAGCCGGCGGCGGCGCCGGCGGATGATCTTGCGGCGCGGGCGCGGGCGGCCGCGGATGCGTCGGCGGCCGCGTATGAGAAGTACCGCGCGGCGGCCCCGGTGGCCCCGGCTGCCCCGGCGGCGGAGGCCACCGAGATCGACGCCCCGGCGGCTGCGGTGGCCGAGGCCGCGGCGCCCGCGGAGGCTCTCGCGGCGCGGGCGCAGGAGGCGGCGGCGGCATCGGCGGCGGCGTATGCGAAGTACCACGCGGCGGCGGCGCCGGCCCCAGCGGCGCCGGTGGCGGAGGCGCCGGGCGTGGACGCGGCGGAGCCGGCGGTGGCCGAGGACGCGGTGCCGGCGGAGGATCTCGCGGCGCGTGCCGCGGAGGCTGCGGCCGCTTCGGCGGCAGCGTATGAGAGGTACGTCGCGGCAGCGGCGTCCGCGACGGTCGCGGACGAGCCCGGCGACGACGAGTCTGCAACGAGGGCGGGAGAGGTCATGAGCGAGGCTCAGCAGGGCACGCAGGGCGCCGGGCACGGGACGATTCGCCTGCGAGGGCGGGAGGAGGCACCGGTCGCTGAGGCGCCGGCTCCCGAGGCCCCCGCGGCCGAGGCTCCGGCCGCCGACACGCCGGTTGCACCGGAGACGGCGCAGGCTGCCCTGAAGGGCGCGGGGCACGGCACGATCCGCCTGCGCGGCCAGGCCGACGCACCGGCTCCGGCAGCCGCAGCCGACGCGCCCGCCGCGGACGAGCCCGAGGCACCCGCGCAGGCGGCACCCGCCGAGGAGGCGCCGGTCGCCGCCGCGGACGCCGCGGCGGTCTCCTACGCCGGCGCGGGGCACGGCACGATTCGCCTGCGCGGGCAGGCCGAAGCGCCCGCTCCGGCGGCCACGGAAGCCCCCGCACCGGCTGCCGAGGCGGCCGAGGCACCGGCTGCCGAGGCGGCTGAGGCACCGGCCGCCGAGGCTCCGGCGGTGGCCGAGGCACCCGCACCGAGCGCCGGCCAGGGCCACGGTCACGGCACGATCCGCTTCCGCTCCGCGGCGCCGGCGCCGGCGCCGGCCGCGCCCGAGCCCGAGGCAGCGGCGGCGGAGCCCGAGCCGGCCGCCGCGGCGCCCGAGGCACCGGCGGCCGAGGCTCCGGCTGCGGCCGAGGCCCCGGCTCCGAGCGCCGGCGGGGGTCACGGTCACGGCACGATCCGCTTCCGCACGCCCGGGGCAGCGCCGGTCGCAGCCGAGCCTGAGCCCGAGGCTGCGGCGCCAGAGCCCGAGCCCGCCGCCGAGGCGCCTGCCGCCGAGGCACCCGCGCCCGAGCCTGCGAGCACGGGTCACGGCCACGGCACGATCCGCTTCCGCGCGCCGCGCGAGGCGGCGGCGCCCGAGCCGGTCGCGGCAGAGCCCGAGCCCGCGCCTGCGGAGGCCGAGCCGGTCGCGGCCGCGCCCGAGCCTGCCGCGGAGCCCGAGTCCTCGTCGCACGGCCACGGCCGGATCCGGCTGCGCTCGGCCGCAGCCGCCGCGCCCGCCGCCGAGCCGGCCGAGGCCGGAGGGGCGCCGGCGCCCGCGGCGTCCAACGGCAGCCTCGCCACGCTCGAGGCCGAGGCGAGGGAGGCCGCGGCCGCGGCCTACGCGGCGTTCAACGTCGGCCACGGGCGCCAGCCCTCGGCCGACGCGGGCGCGCTGCTGGACCGGGCGGCCAAGGCGGCCGCCGCGCTCGAGGCCGCGAAGCGGGGCTAGCGAGCCGGTGGCGGAGCTACCCTAGGACGCATGTCGACGACCCCAGACCACCCGGGCGGCAGCGCGATGCTGCCCGGGTCCGACGACGAGTACCGCTGGCACACCGGGCTCAAGCGGCCGCACGGCTCCAAGGACGCCGTCGAGTTCATCGACGTCCACAAGGCGTTCGGCCGCAACAAGATCCTGCGCGGACTGAACATGGGGATCCCCGAGGGCAAGATCTCGATGATCCTCGGGCCCTCGGGCACGGGCAAGTCGGTCTGCATCAAGCACATGGTCGGGCTGCTGTACCCCGACAAGGGCGACGTGCTCGTGCACGGCGAGTCGGTGCCCAACATGGAGGACGATCAGCTCTTCAAGATGCGCCAGAAGTTCGGCGTCCTCTTTCAGGACGGCGCGCTGTTCGGGTCGATGAACGTCTTCGACAACACGTGCTTCCCGCTGCGCCAGCACACCGAGAAGAGCGAGGAGGAGATCGGCGAGATCGTCAACCGCCGCCTCGCCGAGGTCGGCCTCCAGAACGCCCACGACAAGATGCCCAATGAGCTGTCGGGCGGGATGCGCAAGCGCGCGGGCTTCGCGCGCGCGCTCGTGCTCGATCCCGACATCGTCCTCTTCGACGAGCCCGACTCGGGCCTTGATCCGGTCCGCACGGCCCTCCTGGGCGAGCTCATCCAGGAGATCCACGAGGACATGATGAACGAGGCATCCAGGCGCGGGACGCCGCCGCCGGCGTTCACGCTCATCACCCACGACATCATGACCGCGCGCCGCGTCGCCGAGCACATCTCGGTGCTCTGGAAGGGCCGCATCGTCGAGTCCGGGCCCGCCACGGAGCTCTTCAACTCCGACAACCAGTTCGTGCGCCAGTTCCTCACGGGCGAGTCGCAGGGACCGCTCGGCATGGAGTGATCGCACCGCTGCACCGGGTCGCGGCGCTGTCGGCGCGCCGGCCGGCCCTCGTGCTCGCGCTGACCGCCGTGCTCGCCCTGGCCGGGGCGGCGCTGGCACTGCGCCTGCAACCCGACGCCGGCGTCGACACCCTCGTGGGCCGCAACACCGCCTCCTACGGCGCGACGGCGACCTACCGCGCGCGCTTCGGCGACGACCCGATCATCGTCCTCGTCCGCGGCGACCTCACGCGGCTGCTGCTCACGCAGGACCTCGAGCGCCTCATCGGCCTGGAGGGCTGCATCTCCGGCAACACGCCCGCAAAGGTCACGCCGCCGGGCGGCGCAGGCGGCCCCTGCGGGCAGCTGCGGCGAACCCATCCGGTGAAGGTCGTCTTCGGCCCCGGGACCTTCATCAACGAGGCGACGCGCCAGCTCGGCGCGGGCTTCGCGCGCCGCCTGCAGGCCGTCCAGCAGCGCAGCGACTCAGCGGCGAGACAGGCGCGCGCCGCCGCCCGCCGGGAGGGACTCGGCAGCGCCGCCGCCGACAGCCGCGCGAAGGCGGCGCGGACGCTGGTCGCCAACGCGTTCCAGGCCGAGGTCGTCGGTCTCGCCGTGCGCTACGGGCTGCGCGCGATCCCGCGCCTGGACGACCCGAACTTCGTCTCGACGCTCGTCTTCGACGGCGCCAGGCCGGCGGGAACGCCGAAGCGCAAGTTCGCCTACCTGTTCCCGGTCCAGGGCAACGGCCGCGGCCACACCGCGCTCGTGCAGGTGCGCCTGAAGGCCGGGCTGTCCGAGACCGCGCGCACCGATGCGATCAGGCTCATCCGCGCGGCGGTGGCGATGAAGCAGTGGCGGCCCCGCAACGGCGCGACGTACACGGTGACGGGCGCGCCGGTGGTGGTCTCCGACCTGACGTCGTCGATCTCGCGGTCGCTGCTCGCCCTGCTCGTGGCGGCGCTGCTCGTCATGGCCGCGACGCTCGCGCTCGTCTTTCGCAGCCGGCTGCGGTTGCTGCCGCTCGCGATCGCGCTCACCGCGGCCGCGCTGACGTTCGGCGCGCTCTCGCTCGCCGGCGCATCGCTGACGATGGCCTCGATCGCGGTGCTGCCCGTGCTCATCGGGCTGGCGGTGGACTACGCGATCCAGCTGCAGTCGCGCGTCATCGAGGAGCAGGACGTGGGGGAGGGAGCGCTGCTCGGCGCCGCCCCGGCGGCCCGGCGGGCGGCGCTGCTGGGGACGCCGACGGTCGCGGTCGCGGCCGCCGCCACGGCCGCCGGCTTCCTCGCCCTGACGCTGTCGCCGGTGCCGATGGTGCGCGGCTTCGGGATCCTGCTCGTCGCCGGGATCGTGATCGCGTTCGCGTGCGCGCTGCTGGCCGGGACCGCCGCGCTCGTGCTGGCCGAGCGGGTGGCGCTGCCGCCCGCGCTGAGCCGCGCCGGCGCGCGCGTCGCGGGCGCCCTGCGGAGCCCGGCCACCGCTGTCGGGGAGTCGGTGATCGTGCGCGGCGGGCGCGAGCGCGCCGTGCGCGCAGCCGCGGGCGCGCTCGCCTACGCCACGCGCAACCCGGCGCGCGTGCTCGCGATCGGGCTCGCGCTGGCCGCCGCAGGGTGGGGGCTGGACACGCAGACCCGGGTGCAGTCCGACATCCAGAAGCTCGTGCCGCAGAGCCTGCCCGCGCTGCGCGACCTCGACGTCCTGCAGCGCTCCAGCGGCGTCGGCGGCGAGGTCGACGTCGTGATCGAGGGCGCCGACCTCACCCGCCCGCGCGTGCTGAGCTGGATGATCGCCTACCAGTCCGGCGTCCTGAAGCGCTACCGCTACAGCGCGACCCGCGGGTGCGGGCGAGCCGAGATCTGCCCGGCGTTCTCGCTGCCCGACCTCTTCACGACACCGGGATCGCGCGCGAGCGCCGCGCAGATCAAGGGGCTGCTGGACGCCGTCCCGTCGTACTTCTCGCAGTCGGTCATCACGAGCGACCGGCGCACCGCGACGCTCGCGTTCGGCATCCGCCTCATGACGCTGGAGCGCCAGAAGCAGGTCATCGACGAGCTGCGCGCGCGCCTGGGCGCCGGCCGGCCGCCGGGGGTGCGCGCGGCGGTCGCGGGGCTGCCGGTGCTCGCCGCCGACGCCAACGCCGAGGTCTCCTCCGCCGGCCGCCGGCTGCTGACGCTGCTGGCCGGGCTGCTGGCGATCGCGCTCGTGCTGCTCGTCGCCCTGCGCGGGGTCGCACGGGCGCTCGTCCCGCTCGTCCCGATCGTGCTCGCGACCGGCTGGTCGGCGCTCGTGCTCTTCGCGCTGCGCATCCCGCTGAACCCGATGTCGGTGACGCTCAGCGCGCTCGTGGTCGCGATCTCGACGGAGTTCAGCGTGCTGCTGTCCGAGCGCTATCGCCAGGAGCGCCGGGCCGGCCATGACCCGCACGAGGCGCTCGCGCGCACCTACCGCTCGACGGGCGCCGCGGTGCTGGCGTCGGGGACGACGGCGATCGCGGGCTTCGCGGTGCTGATCGTCTCCGACATCCGGATGCTGCGCGACTTCGGCTTCGTGACGGTCGTCGACCTCACGGTCTCGCTGCTCGGCGTGCTCGTGGTGCTGCCGGCGGTCCTGCTGCTCGCCGAGCGCCGGCGCGCGCCGGCGGGGTTCTCCTCGCCGCGCGGGCGCCGCGCAGCGGCAGCGATCGCGCCGTGAGCGGCGGTGGTGCGCCGGAGCCCGCCCCCGGCGGGCTGCTGCACGGCGGGCGCTACGGCTCGCTGCTTGCGATCGTCGCGCTGCTCGTCGTCGGCTACGTCGTCGTCAACGGGGCCCGCACGTCGGGACGGGGCGTGAAGGGGCTGCCGGCCGGAGCGCAGATGCCGCCGTTCGCCACGCCGC
>JAXDFS010000040.1:0-30837 GCA_034665465.1 Solirubrobacteraceae bacterium | reverse complement strand
CGACGGCCCTCCCGCGCAGTCCTTCTCCGAGCCGCCCGAGCCCGAGCCGCAGCCGCCCGCCATCCGCGAGATCATGCGCGTCGCCTCGCCGTTCGTCGAGCAGCTGCAGGCCGCGCAGGCCGAGGCGCAGGGACGCGCGAGCGCCGAGCAGGAGCTCGAGCCCGAGCCGCCGCCGCGCTGGGAGCCGGCGGACGAGCCGGTCGCCGCGGTGCCGGAGCCGGTCGAGCCCGCCGGGCGGGAGATCGAGCGCGTCGCGCCCGTCGCGCCCGCCGCGACGCCCGAGCCCGAGCCCGAGCCCGAGCCCGCCTCACGCACCGGCGCCGCCGCCGCCCACGAGCGCACGCTCGTCGCGGCCGGGATCGCACCGGCGCTGGCCGCCGACATCATCGCCGCCACGGTCTCCCACGCGGTGCCGTTCGCGCCCGGCCGCGCGCTCAAGCACCTCGTCCGCGACGCGCTCGCCGCGCGCATCCCGGTCGCCGCCCCGGTCCCAGCGGGCCCCCGCGCGGTCGCGTTCGTCGGCGCCGGCGGCGCCGGCAAGACGCTCTGCGCGACGCGACTGGCCGCCGCCTACGCCGCGGCGAGCGACCTCGGCGTGCGCCTGATCGACCTCGCTGCGGAACAGGTCCCGGAGCCCGCCGCCGGCGACCAGATCCTGACGGTGATCGACACGGCCGCGATCTCGCCGGCGTCCGGCGCCGACGCGCGGGCGCTCGCCCGCAGGCTTCGGCGCGCCGGGCCGTGCGAGGTCCACGTCGCGGTTCCGGCGACGCTCAGTGCCGGCGCGGCCCGGCGCCTGCTCGACGGCCTCGCCGCCGTCAAGCCGGCGGCGATCGTGCTCACGCACCTCGACGAGGTCGACCATGCCGGCCCGGTCATCGACGCCGCGATCGCGCGCGGCCTGGCCATCTCCTATTGCAGCGACGCCGACGGCCTCGCGCCCGTCGACCGCGCCGCGCTCTGCGCGCACCTCCTGCCATGACCGGCGCGCGCCGACACGCGACGGTCATCGTTCCGGAGGTAGGGAGCTTCCCGGCCGTCGTCGACATGGACGACGAGCACGCGACGGCGAATCTGCTCGTCCGGCCCCTGCGGCCGCTCGCCGACACCGTCGGCAGCGAGGTCTGCATCGACATCGCGACCAAGCGCGGCCTGCTGCACGTCGACGCGCAGGTCGTCAGCGCCCCCGGCGGCGAGGTGCTCGAGCTCGGCCTGACCGGCCGCAGCGAGCTCGTCCAGCGCCGGCAGTTCGCGCGCGTGGACGCCTTCCTGGAGGTCGTCGTCACACCCGCGGGCACCGGTGAGCCGATTCCCGCCGCCGTCGTGAACGTCAGCGCCTCGGGCGCGGTCATCTCGCGGCTGGCGGGCATGAGCGCCGGCGACGAGGTGCAGCTCTCGCTGCAGCTCGCGCCCTACGACCCGCCGCTGCAGATCACCGGCCGCGTCGTGCGCGAGTTCGACGAGCAGTTTCGGGCCGTGACCTTCGAGCAGATCAACGAGTCCGACCGCGAGCGGATCGTGCGCTTCGTCTTCGACCGACAGCGCCTCGACCGCCGTCACGGGAGGCTGTGATGGCCAAGGAGCCCAAGGAGCCCAAGGAGCCCAAGGCGCCGATGGAGAAGAAGGAGAAGAAGGGCAAGGGCAAGGACGAGGCCGCGGTGACCGTCGTTGCGGGCGTCTGCGTCGCGCGACATCCCCGCCACGCCGGCGCGGTGCGGCGGGCCAAGGGCTGGGGCGGCGTCGCCGGCGCCGTGCTGTGCTCGCTGCTGGCGTCGCGCGCGAACCTCCCGGCCTTCGACTGGATGCTGCGCGGCCTGGCCGGCGGCATCGCCGGCTACCTCGCGGTCTGGGCGCTCGCCCTCGCCGTCGCCCGCCAGCTCGTCATCGCCGAGGTCCGCGCGCGCTTCGCGGAGCTCGAGCAGACAGCCGCCGCGACCGTCTCCGACGGCTGAGGAATTTTCGCTCAAGTTGCCGACAGGGCGGCCGATGACCTTGGTCGCAGGCGACAAGGAGTCGCCTCGGGACAACATCCACCACACGTCATCAAGGAGATGAACGCATGTCCCTTCGTATCAACAACAACGTCGAAGCCTTCAACACCCACCGTCAGCTCGTCGCCAACTCCGAGAAGATGGCGAAGTCGATGGAGCGCCTGAGCTCCGGCTACCGCATCAACCGCGCCGCCGACGACGCGGCCGGCCTCGCGATCAGCGAGAAGATGCGCGGCCAGATCACCGGCCTCAGCCAGGCTCAGCGCAACGCGCAGGACGGCGTCTCGCTCGTGCAGACGGGAGAGGGCGCGCTCAACGAGGTCCACTCGATGCTGCAGCGCGTCCGCGAGCTGCGCACGCAGTTCGGCAACGACACGCTCAGCGACACCGACAAGAAGGCGATCGTCTCCGAGGTCGGCCAGCTCGGCAAGGAGATCAGCGACATCCGGACGAACACCAAGTTCAACGGGATCGCGCTCTTCCAGGGCGACATCGACGGTGCCCCGGTCGTTACGGGCACCGGCAGCGCATCCGCGGTCGTGGGCGGGGGCGGCAGCGCCTCCACCATCAACCTGCAGGTCGGCGCCAACGACGGTGAGACCATCACCATCTCGACGTCGGATCTGACGGCGTCGGCGACCAGCCTGAGCAAGATCACCAGCATCGACGCCAGCTCGAGCGCCGCGGTGGCCGATTTCGCGGCCGTCAAGCTCGACGACATCGACAAGGCGATCGCCGAGGTCTCCGACACGCGGGCCACGTTCGGCTCCGTCCAGAACCGCCTCGAGCACCGCATCGCCAACCTCGCCAGCTACCAGGAGAACCTGGTGTCGGCGGAGAGCCGGATCAGGGACGTCGACATGGCGGACGAGATGGTCCAGTTCACGAAGTCGCAGATCCTGCAGCAGGCCGGCACGAGCATGCTCTCGCAGGCCAACCAGGCTCCGCAGTCGGTCCTGTCGCTGCTGCGCTAGCGACAGCGAAAACGGTCCGCACAGACCGACACGACGCGACGGGCGGCCCGCAGGGGCCGCCCGTTTCGCGTTCGCTCGCTCGTTGCGTCGTTCGTTCAAGGACGCGCGGCTGCTGCCGAACACCAGCCCATGTCCGATTCCTTCCCGCTCGACGCGTTTCGCCGCGATCGCCACACCGGGCTGCGGCTCGCGCCCCACGAGGCCAAGCCGTCTCGCTACCTCGACGGCGGCGAGGCGCATCTCGCGAGCATCTTCACCTCCGCTCGCGACCTCGCCATCGGCTCGGCCGAGATGCGGGGACACATCCGCGACTGGGTGACGACCTACCACCTCTCGCCGCTGCGGGTGACGCTCTTCGACGCGCTGGGCCTGCACGCCGGCGACGCGCGGGTGCTCGAGCTCGGCGCCGGCTGCGGCGCGATCACGCGCTGGCTCGGCGACCACTGCGGCGAGGTGCACGCGATCGAGGGCAGCGCTGCGCGCGCGCGGGTCACCCGGCTGCGCTGCCGCGACCAGGAGCACGTCGAGGTCTACGTCGGCAACTACTCACAGCTCGACGAGCGCGACGCCTTCGACCTCGTGACCCTGATCGGGGTGCTCGAGTACGGCCACGAGTACCACCCCGACACGAGCGACCCGCGGCTCGCTGCGCTCGCCAACCTCACGCTCGCGCGGCGCGCGCTGCACGACGACGGCATGCTCGTGCTGGCGATCGAGAACCGGCTCGGCCTGAAGTACATCGCCGGCGCCCGCGAGGACCACTCGGGGCGGCCCTACGACTCGATCACCGGCTATGCCGGCGGCGGCCAGGCGCAGACGTTCAACGCGCGCGAGCTGCGCGAGCTCGTCGCCGAGGCCGGCTTCGCCGAGCAGGCGCTGCTGCTCCCGTTCCCGGACTACAAGCTCGCCAAGACGATCGTCAACGCCGACGCGATGCTCCCGTCCGACCGCATCCACAACTGGGTCGACACGCCCGCGCCCGACCGCGGCGCCGTGCGCAACCGGCTGCCGTTCAACGAGACGCTCGCCACGCGCGAGTTCGCCGAGGCGGGGCTGCTCGCCGACGTCGCCAACTCCTTTCTCATCGTCGCCTTCGCGGGCGACGCGCAGGCGTCGGCGGCGCGCCACGGGCTCGACCTGGACTGGGTCGCGCGGCACTGGTCGCTGGAGCGCCGCCCGGCGTTCACCAAGCGCGCCACGCTGCGTCGCACGGGCAGCGGCGAGGCGGTCGTCGAGCACGAGCCCGCGTGGCTGGCCGAGGGCGGCGAGGCCTCCGAGGAGCGCCGCCGCGTCGCGGCCGCCTGCGGGGTGCGCCAGCGCCTGGGCACCGAGCCCTTCCGCCGCGGCGACCTGCTCGCGCTGCGCGCCCACGAGGCGCTCACGGCGCAGGGAGTCGGGGCGCGCCTGGCTCTGCTCGTCGCCGAGCATGCGCGCTGGCTGGTCGAGCGCTACGGCATCGGCACGACCGACGACGACGGCGTGGCGCTGCTGCGCGGCACCGCCTTCGACGCGACCTGGTGGAACATCGTCGTCGCCCCGCAGTCGGGCGAGTGGCAGGTCATCGACGAGGAGTGGGACCTCGGCGGCGCGCTGCCGCTGGACGCCGTGCTGCGCCGCACGCTGCAGCACTTCGCCGACAACAACCGCCTGCAGCTGCCCGACCCCTGGGTCGATCTGCCGGGGTCGCACTTCGCGGCCCATGTGCTCGCGCTGGCCGGCATGCCGCTCGACGACCAGCGCCGCGAGCTGCTCGAGGCGCTGGAGGGCGAGCTGCAGCTGGCGATGGGCCCGCATGCGATCGACCGCCTGCACGTCGAGCGCGCGCACGTGCTCGCGCTCGCCGAGGAGGCGATCGCCCACCCCGCGCTGCTCGCCGCGTATGGGCAGCGCTTCGGCGCCGAGGACCCGGTCACGCTCGTGCTCTACGAGCCGGCGCCGGGCTCTCCCGACGTCGCCGAGCGCCTCGAACAGGCGCTGCTGGCCGCGGGCCTCGACGAGGGCGGCCCCGATCTGCTGCTGGTCGCGCCCGAGGCGCCGGTCGACGGCGCCGACGCGGCGGTCGCGTCGGGGATGGTCGGGCTGCTCAGCGCGGTGCACGGCGAGCGGGCCGCGTTCGCCGACCTGCCGCGGTTCGCGGAGGACGGCGTCGAGGAGCTCGCGCAGCTCGTCGGGCGCTGGACGGCGACCCGCCTGGCGGCGTGAGTCCGTGAGCATGCATGCGGCGAGCTACCTCTCGATCGGCGCGATCTTCCGCGACGAGGGGGAGTACCTGCGCGAGTGGATCGACTTCCACCTCGGCGTGGGGGTCGAGCACTTCTACCTCTACGACAACGACAGCGCCGACGAGCCCGAGACGCTGCTGGCGCCCTACGTCGCCGCCGGCCTCGTCACGCTCTACCAGGCGCCGGGGCCGGTCGCGCAGATGCGCGCGTACGCCCATTGTGCCGCCGCGCATGCCGGCGCCTCGCGCTGGATCGCGTTCGTCGACGTCGACGAGTTCCTCTTCGCCCCCGAGCCCGACGCCGACCTGCGCGACGTCCTCGCCGCCTACGAGGCGCACCCAGCGCTCGTGGTCAACTGGGTCTCGTTCGGCTCCTCCGGGCACATCGAGCGCCCGCCCGGCGGCGTGCTGGAGAACTTCACGCGACGCGGCGCGCTGGACCACGTCGTGCCCTACGCGCACCTGGCGCTGGCGGGCGGCGGCCACCGGCCGCTGAACTCGCACGTCAAGAGCATCGTCGACCCGCGCGCGGTCACGGGCTGCTCGAACCCCCACTTCCTGCAGTACGCCGGCGGCGCCGCGGCGGTCGACGAGCTCGGGCGCCCGGTGCACGGGCCGTTCAGCGCGACGGTCTCGGTGGCGCGCCTGCGCCTGAATCACTACTGGAGCAAGTCGCGCAGCGAGTTCGCGGTCAAGATGGCGCGCGGTCGCGCCGACGCGCCGACGTTTCGCTCATGGGCCGAGTTCGACCTGCGCGACGGCCTCTGCGACGGCGTGCGCGACGACCTGATCCTGCGTCAGGCGGCGCGGGCGATCGCGCGCGCCTGAGCGAAAGCGGCCGCCCATTGCGGGGCGACGGCGGCGCTGGAGCGGTGCTCGCCGACGTGCTCGCGTGCTGCGGTCCCGATGCGGTCGCGCAGCGCGCGGTCGTCGACGAGCGCGAGGATCGCCTCGCGGGCGGCGGCGGACGAGGCGGCGTGCAGGCCGGTGACGCCGTGCTCGATCGCCGGGTACAGCGCGGGGTCGGCGACGATCGGGATTCCGAGGGCCGAGGCCTCCAGCCAGCGCAGGTCGCTCTTGCCGCGAAAGAAGCCGCTGTTGGTAGCCGGGGCCAGCGCGACGTCGAAGTGCGTCATCGCGGCGGGGTAGACCTCGAGCGCGGCCCAGCCGAGCTCGATCGCGCGCCCGGCGCCGTAGCGCGCGGCGAACGGCGCCGTGTAACCCCGATCGCCGACCGTCATGAAGCGGGTGCTCGGCCGGGCGTCCATGACCGCCTGCAGCTCGCGCAGCCAGGGCGCGAGCGCGGGCCGGTGCCCGGTGCCGCCCGACCAGCCGATCGTGACGGTGTCGCGCGCGGGCCGGGTGAGCGCATAGCGGCCCATGTCCAGGCCGTTCTCGCAGACCCACACGTTGGCGTTGAAGGCGCGGTAGCGGGTGGCGATGTAGCGCGTCGAGCAGATGACGCCGTCGCAGGCGCGCATGGCCTGCTCGTGCTCGGTGAGCTGCCTGCGGTCGAACTGCGAGGCGAAGTCGTGGTTCTTGGCCTTGGCGACGCCGTGCACGTAGTCGTCGATCTCGTAGAGGACCTTCACGCCGGCGGCCTGGAGGTCGCGGATCGCGCGCACCCATGCGCACCCGCGCTTCTGCTGGAGCACGACGATGTCGTAGGTCGCGAAGTCCTCGATGCCGCGCAGCGGGCGCCCGGCGTGGCCGGTGTGGAAGATCATGGCGTCCGGATCGCCGCTGACGCCGGTCCAGTCGGCGCCGAGGGCGCGCGCGGGCAGCGCGCAGCGATACCAGCACAGGGGGGTCGCGGCCAGGCCGGCGAAGAGGACGTTGGGCGCGGTCTCGTTCACTCGTAGCACGGCCGGAATCCCGTCATCTCGATGGTCGGATACTTCGTGTTGAGCGCGCGCAGCGACTGCTGCTCCCAGTCGGCCTGGCCGTCGCCGGGGCGCCCGCGGAAGGTCTTCTCGGCGTGGGTGGCGCAGGCCGCGGGCTCGTAGACGCACTCGCGGCCCGAGGCGAACACGCGCAGGCAGTAGTCGACGTCCTCGTAGCCCATGCGAAAGCTCTCGTCGTAGAGGCCGACGGCGGTGAGGCACTCGTGGCGGATGAGCTGCAGCGCGGCGCTCACGGGGCAGCTGCACGGCACGAGCGCCTCGGGCAGGTCGGCCGGGCCGAACGTCATGCGGTGCGACCAGTCGCGCGTGAGCGTCGAGTAGTGCAGGCCGGCGTGCTGGAGCATCCCGGTGGGGAAGAGCAGCCGCGCGCCGACGACGGCCGCCGGCATGCCGTCGGTGCCGGTGCGCGCGATCATCGGCGAGAGCCAGCCGGAGTGGTCGAAGACGACGTCGGAGTCGACGAGCAGGGCGTCGCGGCCCCCGTCGCGGGCGCGCCGCAGGCCTGCGTTGACCGCGCGCGAGTAGCCGCCGTTGAGCGGCAGCCGGCAAAGCTCGATCTCGAGCTCCTCGGCGGCCATCTCGATGAGGTCGGCCAGCTTCGTGGCCGGGCTGCAGTCGTCGACGACGAGCACCTCGACCTCCGGGGCGGTCTGGCGCAGGGAGACCAGGCAGCGCAGGACCACGTCGAGGTCCTGCTCGGTGCGCAGGTAGGTCGGCACGACGGCGAGACAGGCGAGGGAATCCGTCACGCGCAGGTGGTCGGCCGCTGGAGGGCGTTCTTGAGCCCCGCCGGGGGTCGAGGGATCCGGCCGGTCGCGATAGCGTGCGCCGCATGCCGAACAGTGATCCGCACAGCGGCTACGCGCCGGTCGAGGGCCTGCGCATGTACTACGAGATCCACGGCCAGGGCAGGCCGCTGCTGCTCCTGCACGGCGCGTACATGACGATCGACCTGATGGGCCCGATCCTGCCCGCGCTGGCCGAGGGCCGGCAGGTCATCGCCGTCGAGCAGCAGGGGCACGGGCGGACGGCCGACATCGACCGCCCGCTGACCTACGAGCAGATGGCCGACGACACCGCCGCGCTGCTGCGCCACCTGGAGATTCCCGCCGCCGACGTCGTGGGCTACAGCATGGGGGGCGCCATCGCCCTGCAGCTCGCGATCCGCCATCCCGATCTCGTGCGCAGGCTCGTCGTGGCGGCCGCGTCGTTCGCCGCCGACGGGATGCACGCCGTGGCGCTGGAGATGTTCCCGTCGATCACCCCCGAGCTCTTCGCGGGCTCGCCGATCGAGGAGGCGTACCTGCGCACGGCGCCCAACCCAGGCGACTTCCCGAGGCTCGTCGAGAAGCTCACCCGACTCGACACGACCGACTTCAGCTGGCGAGAGGACATCCCCCGGATCGAAGCGCCCACGCTGATCGTCCTGGGCGACAGCGACGGGGTCCGCCTCGAGCACGCCGTGGAGCTCTTCGGGCTGCTGGGAGGCGGGGTGATGGGCGACATCGAAGGCCTGCCCCGATCACAGCTCGCGGTGCTTCCCGGCACCAGCCACTTCGTGCCGCCGGGTCACGGTCTGCTGGACCGCTCCGGGTGGCTGATGGCGATGATCACGCCGTTTCTGGACGCGGAGATTCCCGGCGGTTGATGGAGTCGCGGGCCCGGCCCCGGCGACGTCGTTCAAGCGAGGTCGTAGATCGCGTCGAGGATGCGCTGCGCGGTGCGCTGTGACTGCTCGCGGGAGGGCTGCGCGAGCTCCTCGACGTACAACGGGGCGCCGATCTCGACCCGCACCTTCGGCCAGCGCCACGGCGTGTACAGCGAGCGGGTCCCGTCCAGGTGGACCGGTAGGACGGTCGCGCCGGCGAGGTGGGCGATGTGCCCGACGCCGGACTTTGCCGCCACGCGACCGGTGTGTATCCCGCCCTCCGGGAAGATGCTCATCACCAGCCCGCGGTTGAGCACCGTCGCCGCGGTCTCGAACGCCTCCACGTCCCACACGCCGCGCTGCACCGGGAAGGCCCCCATGCGGTTCAGCAGCCATCCCCAGCGCCCGTCGAAGAGCTCGCTCTTTCCCATGAACCTGATGCGCCGCCGGATCGCAAGCGCGACGAACAGCGCGTCGAGATTCGAACGATGGTTGGCCGCTGCGATATAGCCGCCGTCGGGGATGTTCTCGCGCCCGGCGATCCGCACTCGCGAGATCAGCGACAGGAGCGGCAGCAACGCGGTCACGGCGATCGTCTGCAGCCAGGGCACCCGCCGCCGCGTTCGGCGGTGGTAGCGCTTGTACGACCGCACCCGACGAAGCTGGCGCAGGGCCCGCTGTGCGGGGGTGCGTCGCATTCGGGGGACGCTACCGCGAGCCGGCGGCGTCAGCCGGGCGGGTTTTCAGTTCAGTCGGGGATCGTCACCAGCACGCGCTGTCGCGGCCCGGCGTCCACGCGGTCATGGGCCTCGGCGATGCGGTCGAGGCCCAGCGGCTCGCCGATCGGGATCGAGAGCGCTCCGTCGCGCGCCGCGCTCGTGAGGTCCTCGGCTGCCTGCCGCCTGGCGTCCTGCGGGAAGTCGTCGCTGCCGAGCAGGCGGATCGTGACGTTCGCGAAGAGCATGGTCCAGAACGGGAAGTCCGGCCGCGCGTCGCGTGACGCGTACGCGGCGATGACCGCGTCCGGCGCGGCGATCGCGGCATCGAGATCCGCGTTGTCGGAGAACGAGACCTCGACGATTCGCTGCACGCCGCCGGGGGCGAGCGCGCGGATCGCCGCGGCCGGCTCGGGCTCGTCCAGCGCCACGGCGTGTGCCACCGTCGCATCGACCTGGTCGAGGTCGCTGCTGCGACGCACGGTCCCGATGACGGTCGCCCCGCCCCAGCCTGCAAGCTGCGCCGCCATCAGGCCGACGGATCCGAGCACGCCATGGACCAGGATCGTCTTCCCGGCCACCGGCCCGTCTGCGAAGACCGCGCGGTGGCCCGTGATGCCGGGAATGCCCAGGCAGGCGCCGATCGCGTCGCTGACGGCGTCCGGCAGCTCCCGTGCCTGCTCGGCGGGCACGGTCGTGAACTGGGCGGCGGTGCCGAAAGGCCGGTAGGACTGCGCGCCGTACACCCAGACGCGCCGGCCGACACGGGCAGGGTCCACGCCGTCGCCGACGGCCTCGATCACGCCCGCACCGTCGCTGTGCGGAACGACCCGCGCAAACGGCATCCCGCTGCCGACCCAGTCCGCGCGCTTCTTCGTATCGCCGGGATTGACGCCGGAGACGGTCACGCGTACCCGGACCTCCCCAGGGCCCGGTTGCGGCACCGCCATCTCACCGACCTGAAGGACCTCGGACGCCGGTCCCGGCCGCTCGTACCAAGCTGCGAGCATCAGCGGAGGCTAGATGGCGACGCGCCGCAGCCCGTGCACGCGCGCCCGCGTCAGGCGGCAGACGCCACGGCGCGCAGCTCGGCGACCTCGCGCAGCACCCGCGCCCACTGCTGCGCAGCGACGGTCGCGGAGCGGTGCTCGCGCACGTGGGCGCGGGCGGCCTCGCCGACGCGGCTGCGCAGCGCCGGGTCGTCCACGAGTGCGATCAGCGCGTCGCGCACCTCGGCGCCGGTGCGGGCGTGAAAGCCGGTGACGCCGTCTTCGACGCCGGCGTAGGTGAACGGATCGCAGACGACAGGCGTGCCCAGCGCCGAGGACTCCAGCCAGCGCAGGTCGCTCTTGCCGCGGTAGAGCTTGTTGTGGGCCGCGGGCGCGATCGAGATGTCGAAGCGCGTCATCGCGGCGGGATACATCTCCAGCGGGGCGCCCGGGACGCTCTGGCAGCGCTCGGCGCCGAACTCGCGCTCGAGCAGCTGCGCGAATGGGGCGCCGACGGTCACGAAGCGCGCCTGCGGGCGCGCCCGCAGGACCTCGGCGACGGCCGGCAGCCAGGCGCGCACCGCCTCGTCGTGGCCGATGCCGCCCGCCCAGCCGATCGTCACGCCGTCGCGCGGCGGCGGCTCGAGGTCGTAGCGGGCGAGGTCCAGGCCGTTCGTGCAGACCCAGATGCGCCGGTGCAGGCTCGTGTACCGGCGCGCGAGGTAGGGCGTCGAGCAGATCACGCCGTCGGCGAGCCGCATGTTGCACTCGGCCGACGCCAGCAGCTCCTTGGTGAAGTACTTCTGCAGCTCGTGGCTGTGCATCTTGCGCACCGCGTGCACGTAGTCGTCGATCTCGAAGAGCACCGTGGTGCCCGCGGCCTTTAAGTCGCGGATGACCTGCTTCCAGCCGGTGGCGAAGGGCTGCTGCAGGACGACGACCTCGTAGCGCGAGAGGTCCGCCAGCCCCACCGGCTCGCGGGTCAGCCCGGTGCGGACGGCGGCCTGCGGCGGGTCGCCGGCGACGCTCACCCAGTCCAGCCCCAGCGCCATCGCAGGCAGCGTGCAGCGATACCAGCAGATGCCGCTGCCCGCCTTGCCGACGAAGAGCGTGTCCGGCAGGCTCACAGGACGGCCGGAATCCACGGGGACATGTCGGTCGCGCGGTGCTTGGCGTTGAAGTGCTGCTCGGAGCGCTCGACGGCGCGCGCGGGCAACGCCGAGTCGGCTCCCGGCGAGCGCAGGCGCACCGCCTCGGCCGCCGGCTCCAGGATGCACTCCAGGCCCGCGCCGAACGCGCGCAGGCAGTAGTCCAGCGTCTCGTGACCGGCCGCGCAGGCCGCGTCGTAGCGCCCGACGGCCTGCATCGTGTCCAGCCGCACGAGCACCACGCCGGCGCCCACCGGGCAGCAGGCCGGGGTCGACGCCGCCGGCAGGCCGCTCGGCGCCGAGCGATAGCGCGGGCGCAGGCGGCGCTCGAACAGCGAGAAGTAGATGCCGGCCTGCTCGACGATCGCACCCGCGTACACCGTGCGCGCGCCGACCACGGCGGCGGGGCGCCCCTTGGTGTCGGTGCGGGCGAGCATGTGCTCGAGCCAGCCGGGCTCGCGGAACTCGACGTCGGGGTCGATGACGACCGCCGCGCAGCCCAGCTCCAGCGCGACGCCCATGCCGGCGGCCACGGTGGCGCCCACGCTGGGCTGCTCGCCCTCGTAGGGCGCGTGGACGAGGTCGCGGCCGGTCGCCTCTGCGGCGACGGCGCCCATGAGGGCCGGCTCCGACCAGCCGGTCTCGGCGACGAGCAGCGCGAGCGCCGGCGCGGTCGCCCGCGCGGACGTCAGGCAACGGGCGAGGCGCTCCAGATCCTCCCGGCTGCGGGCGGACGCCGGCACGATGCCGATCACGGCGTCGGAGGTCACGGCCAGGGTAATCGTCCGGGCGAGCGCGGCCTTGAGGCACGCCGGAGCCCCCCGGCCACCATCCCGCGACGGCTGGCGACTTTTGAGCGTTATGCGCTCAAAATCCCACAGTGAAGCTCGCGCCGCAGGCGAACACGGAGCCCCGCTACCGCCGCCCCCGCGTCGAGTCCAGCCGCCGGCGGTCGCGCTTCGTCGGCCGCGCGCCGAGGTCGGCTCCCGGCGGCGGCGACGCCAGCCGGTCGCGCTCGCGCTGCAGCTCGCGGGCGGCCACGCTCTCCGCCGTCTCCTCGTAGAGCAGCTGGGCCTCCTTCGCGGGCCCGCGGCGCTCGGCGACCCCGCGCACGACGACCGTTCGGCGAACCCGGCCGATCGTGACCTCGAGCTCGTCGCCGGCCCCGACCTCGCGGCTGGGCTTCACCCGCGCGCCGTTGACCTGCACGCGCCCGCCCTTGACCGCCTCCGCCGCGAGCGTGCGGGTCTTCAGCAGGCGCGATGCCCACAGCCACTTGTCCACACGCATGCCATCGCCCACGCAGTCGATGATCGCAGCAGCCGCCTATGCTCGGCCATGCATGGCTACGTCCTCCGAGCAGACCCGGCGGCGTGGCGCGGCCGACCCGCAGTCCGCCGAGCTGCGGGCGCGCCTGCGCGAGCTGACGATTCGCGACGAGCACCGCCTCGCGCGGCGGCTGGACCGCGCCATCCGCGACGGCGGCGATGCGCCGGCCCGCATCGCCGGCGAGATCGCCCGCGCCGAGGAGCGCATCGCCCTGCGGCGGGCCGCCGTCCCGGAGGTCAGCTATCCCGAGCAGCTGCCGGTCAGCGCGCGCCGCGAGGACCTGCTGGCGGCCATCCGCGACAACCAGGTCGTCGTCGTGGCGGGCGAGACCGGCTCGGGCAAGACGACGCAGCTGCCGAAGATCTGCCTCGAGCTCGGCCGCGGCGTGCGCGGCGCGATCGCCCACACCCAGCCGCGCCGGCTCGCCGCCCGCACGGTGGCCGTGCGGATCGCCGAGGAGCTCGGCGCCGAGCTCGGCGAGGCCGTCGGCTACGCCGTGCGCTTCGACGACCGCTCGCGCGCGGACACGCTCGTGCGCCTCGTCACCGACGGCCTGCTGCTTGCGGAAATCCAGCACGACGGCCTGCTGCGCCGCTACGACACGATCATCGTCGACGAGGCGCACGAGCGCAGCCTGAACATCGACTTCCTACTCGGCTACCTCAAGGGGCTGCTGCCCCAGCGCCCCGACCTCAAGCTCGTCATCACGAGCGCCACGATCGACCCCGAGCGCTTCAGCCGCCACTTCGGTGGCGCGCCGATCGTCGAGGTCTCCGGGCGCACCTTCCCCGTAGAGGTGCGCAACCGCCCGGTCGCCGACGAGGGCGATCCGGTCGACGCGATCGGCGACGCCGTCGAGGAGCTGCTGCAGGACGGACCCGGGGACGTGCTCGTCTTCCTCAGCGGCGAGCGCGAGATCCGCGACGCCGCCGAGGCGCTGACCGGGCGACTGCCCGCCGAGACCGAGATCCTGCCGCTCTACGCGCGCCTGTCGCCCGCCGAGCAGCAGCGCGTCTTCAAGGTCCATGAGGCGCGCCGCGTCGTGCTGGCGACGAACGTCGCCGAGACCTCGCTGACGGTCCCCGGCATCGGCTCTGTCGTCGATCCCGGCACTGCCCGCATCAGCCGCTACAGCACGCGGCTGAAGGTCCAGCGCCTGCCGATCGAGCCGATCTCCCAGGCCTCCGCCGAGCAGCGCAAGGGCCGCTGCGGGCGCACCTCGGACGGCATCTGCATCCGTCTCTACGACGAGGAGGACTTCGCCGCCCGGCCCGTCTACACCGATCCCGAGATCCTGCGCACGAGCCTCGCCTCGGTCATCCTGCAGATGGCCGCCCTGGGCCTGGGGGAGGTCGAGGACTTCGGCTTCCTCGACCCGCCCGACGCACGGCAGATCCGCGACGGCAAGGCGCTGCTGCACGAGCTCGGCGCCTTCGATCCGGCCGCCCGCGAGCCGCGCGAGCGCCTCACGCCGCTGGGCCGGCGCCTGGCCCAACTGCCCGTCGACCCGCGGCTGGGCCGGATGGTCCTGGAGGCCGATCGCCTGGGCTGCGCCGACGAGGTCATCGTCATCGCCGCCGCGCTGTCGATCCAGGACCCGCGCGTGCGTCCCACCGACGAGCGCGCCGCCGCCGACGAGCAGCACGCGCGCTTCGCCGACGAGCGCTCGGACTTCCTCTCCTACATCAACCTGTGGCGGCACCTGCGCGAGCACCGCCGCGAGCTGTCGGGCAGCGCGTTTCGCCGGCTCTGCCGCGCCGAGTTCCTGCACTACATGCGCGTGCGCGAATGGCAGGACCTCGCCTCCCAGCTGCGCCAGGCCGCGCGCTCGGTCGGCGTGACGCTCAACCAGCAGCCCGGCGATCCCGAGCACGTCCACGTCGCGCTGCTCTCCGGCCTGCTGTCGCAGCTGGGCCTGCGCGACGCCGGCCGGCGCGAGTACCTCGGCCCGCGCGGCGCGCGCTTTGCGATCGCGCCCGGCTCGGCGCTGCACCGCAGGCAGCCGGCCTGGGTCATGGTCGCCGAGCTCGTCGAGACGTCGCGGCTGTGGGGCCGTGTCGCCGCGCAGGTGCAACCCGAGTGGATCGAGCCGCTCGCCGGCCATCTGCTCGAGCGGACGTACTCCGAGCCGCGCTGGGATCACAAGCGCGGCAGCGTCGTGGCCACCGAGCGCGCGACCCTCTACGGGCTGCCGGTCATCGCCGGGCGCAGGGTCGCCTACGGGCCGATCGACCCCGTCCTCTCGCGCGAGCTCTTCATCCGCCACGCCCTCGTGGCGGGCGAGTGGACGACGCGCCACCGCTTCGCCGAGGCCAACCAGCAGCTGCTCGAGGAGCTCGCCGAGCTCGAGCACCGCGTCCGCCGCCGCGACCTCGTGCCCGGCGAGGAGGCGATCTTCGCCTTCTACGACGCCCGCGTCTCGGACTGCGTCGTCTCGGCCGCGCACTTCGACCGCTGGTTCAAGCACGCCCGCCGCGACGACCCCGACCTGCTGACGTTCACCCGCGAGAAGCTGCTCGCCCCCGACGCCGCGCAGCTGCTCGATCCGGCGGCGCTGCCCGACGCCTGGCGCCAGGGCGAGGAGACGCTCGCGCTGAGCTACCGCTTCGAGCCCGGCAGCGACGACGACGGCGTGACCGTCCACGTCCCGCTGAAGGCGCTCGGCAGCCTGCGTCCCGAGGGCTTCGACTGGCTCGTGCCGGGGCTGCGCACCGAGCTCGTCACCGCGCTCATCCGGTCGCTGCCCAAGGACCTGCGCCGGCCGCTCGTGCCGATCCCCGACGTGGCCGAGGAGGTCGTCGAGCACCTGCGCCCGCGCCGCGGCACCCTGGTGGCGGCGGTCGCGCGCGAGCTCGAGCACCTGCGCGGCGTGCGCGTCGATCCGCAGCTGTTCGACCGGAGCAGGCTGCCGGCGCACCTGCGGGTCACGTTCCGCGTGGAGGACGACGCCGCCACGATCATCGCGGCCGGGGAGGACCTCGACGCGCTGCGCGCGCAGGTGCGCCCGCGGCTGCGCGCCGAGCTGGCCGCAGCCACGGCGTCGCTCGAGCGCACCGGCCTGCGCGAGTGGACGCTCGGCGACCTGCCGCGGTTCGTCGAGCTGCCGGGCGCCGGCAGCGCCGTGCGCGCATATCCCGCGCTCGTCGACGAGGGGCAGACGATCGGCGTGCGCGCGTTCGAGACCCCCGGCGCGCAATACGCCGCGATGCGCACCGGGACGCGCCGGCTGCTCGCGCTGACCGTGCCCTCGCCGCTGCGCAGCGTCCAGCGCGGCCTTCCCGGCGCCGCCGCGCTGACGCTCGCGGGCGCGCCGCACGAGGGCGTGCTCGACGACCTGCTCGCCGCGGCGCTCGACGCGCTCGTCGCCGACGCCGGCGGACCGGCCTGGGACGCGGCCGGCTTCGCCACGCTGCGCGATCACGTGGCGGCCGGACTGCCGGCGAAGACGGCCGCCGTCGCGGCACAGGTCGTGGAGGTCCTCGACGCGGCGCGCGAGCTGCGGATGCAGCTGGACGCGGTCGGCGCCGACCCCGCGCTGCAGCCCGCTCGCCTGGACGTCGCCGCCCAGCTCGGCGGGCTCGTCTATCCCGGCTTCGTCACCGCGGCCGGAGCCCAGCGCCTGCCCGACATCGCGCGCTACCTGCGGGCCGCGGCACGGCGCCTGGCACGGCTGCCCGACGCGGTCGCCGCCGACCGCGACAAGCTCGGCACGATCCACGAGCTCGAAGCCGAGTTTCGCAGCCGGCCGGGTGCGCCGCGCGAGATCGCCTGGATGCTGCAGGAGCTGCGTGTCAGCCAGTTCGCGCAGGGGCTCGGCGTCAACGGGCAGGTGTCCGCGAAGCGGATCCGTCAGGCGCTGCGGTCCGCGGCGTAGCGTTCCGGCGCCCGGCAGGCCCTTCAGAAGGACAGTTGCACGCAAACTCGTGCTTGCGCGATGGCCTGCGAGGGGAATCTCCGTGCCGATGCTGTCGCCGCCGCGCCCCCCATCCACCCGGCCCCGGACGATCGTGCGCCTGACGGTCGCCCTCGCGATCGTGCTGCTGTTCGGCTCGGCAGCCGCGATCGTCGTCGCGGGCCCGATGCGCCACCACCGGCTCGCGCCGCAGGACGTCCACTACATCCACGCGCGGCTTGTCGACTTCGACCAGGGCGTGCGCACCCAGCTCGTGCGGATCACGCCGGCCCGCGGGCTGAGCCGCGCACAGCTGCAGACGCGCGACGCGCTCGCCGGCGTCAACGCGCTCGCGCGGGCGGTCGACGGCGCGGCGGGGCACACCACCGGCCTGCTGCAGGTCGCGATCGCCGACGAGCTGCGCTTCCTCGACGCGACCGGCTCGGTCCTGACCAACCCGCGCAGCTCGCGGATCAAGGAGCTTCCGGCGCTCGACGTCGCGGCCCGCCGTTCACTGGCCGCCATGCCCGGCACACGGCCGCGCCGCCGCGGCGGGGTCAACGCCCTGCTGCGCCTGCGCAAGGGGCAGACTGCCGTCGCCGCGCCCGCGGCCTGAGCCGGTCAGGCCGCCTGCGCCGCGGCGGATGCGCCGGCCAGCGCGCGCGCCCATGCGGGCGCGACGGCCTCGATGCAGCGGTGCTCGCGGACATACGCCCGCGCGGCGAGGCCGATGCGATCGCGCAGTCCCTCGTCGTCGACGAGCGCGAGAATGGCAGCCCGCGCCTGCGCGGGTGTCGCGGCGAGCAGTCCGGTGACGCCGTCCTCGATCTCGGGGTGCAGCGCGGCGCCGGCGACGACCGGGATGGCGAGCGCCGCGGCCTCGAGCCACTGCAGGTCGCCGCGGCTGCGAAAGCAGGTGGTCGGCGCGGCGGGTGCGAGCGCGATGTCGAACGAGCTCATCGCGGCCGGATAGGTCTCGATCGGGCCCCACGGCAGCCCCTGGCAGCGCCGCGGCCCGAAGCGCTCCGCGAGCGCCGACGCGACGCCCTCGGCGCCGACGCTCATGAACGAGGTCGCCGGGCGCGAGGCGAGCACCTCCTCGAGCTCTCGGCGCCACGGCGCGATCGCGGCGCCGGACGCCGCCGCCCGCCCGGCCCAGCCGATCGTCACCGTCTCGCGCGCCGTGCGGCTCAGCGCGTAGCGGCCGAGGTCGATGCCGTTGGGGCAGACCCAGGCGTCTTCGTTGAAGCCCCGCAGCGCGTCGGCGAGCGGCCGGGTCGGGCAGATGATCCCGTCGCAGGCGCTCATCGCCTGCTCGAGCGCATGCACCGTGGCCGGGCTCGCGCCGCCCGTGCGCTCGCCGCGATCGGTCGCGTTCGCAGCGCCGCGCGGGTCCTCGTCGACCTCGAAGAGCACGCGCGTGCCGCGGCGGCGCAGCTCGGCGATCGCATTCGACCACGCCGGGCCGTGGGGCTGCTGCAGCACCACCGTGTCGTAGGTCGCGAGGTCGTCGATGCCGCCGATGTCGCGCGTGCACTGTCCCGTGCGGATGACGAGCGCCGTCGGGTGGCCGCCGACGCCGATCCAGTCGGCGCCGAGCGCGCGGGCGGGCAGCGCGCAGCGATACCAGCAGCGCGCCGAGGTGCCGATGCCGATGAAGAGCGCGTTCATGCGTAGGCCGGAACGAACGCGGACAGGTCGGCGGCGGCGTGCTTGGCGAGCAGGACCTCGAGCGCCCGGCGCTCCCAGTCCTCCTGGCCCTTGGCTGTGCGCGAGCGAGACAGCGACCCGCTGTGCGTCGCGCAGGCGGCCGGCTCGTAGATGCACTCGCGCCCGGCGGCGAACACGCGCAGGCAGTAGTCGACGTCCTCCCAGCCGAGGTTGAAGGCCTCGTCGTAGACGCCGACCTCGGCGAGGCAGTCGTGGCGGATGAGCTGCAGCGCGCCCGCGACCGGGCAGCGCCAGGGCACGAGCGCCTCGGGCAGCTCGCCCGGGCCGAGGTTGTAGCGGTGCGCGAAGCCGCGGTGCAGCAGCGAGAAGAGGATGCCGGCGTGCGCCAGCAGCCCGTTGGGATACAGCAGGCGCGCGCCGACGACCGCAGCCGGGCGGGCGTCGGTGCCGGTGCGGGCGAGCATCGCCTCCAGCCAGCCGGCCGCATGGAACTCGACGTCGGGGCTGACGAGCACCGCGTCGCGCTCCTGCGCCAGGGCGCGGCGCAGCCCCGCGTTGACGGTCGCCGCGAAGCCCCCGTTGAGGGGCCGGCGCTCGAGCTCGAAGCCGTCCTCTGCGGCGGCCACCTCGAGCATGGCGACGAGCTCACCCGCCGGGCTGCAGTCGTCGACCACGAGCACCTGCGCCTGGGGCGCCGTCTGCGCAAGCGAGTGCAGGCAGCGGCGCAGCGCGTCGAGGTCATCGGCGGTTCGCAGGTAGGCGGGCACGACGGCGAGTGGGGCGCTGGTCACGCCCGTGTGGTCGGCGCTTGGCGGCGCTTCTTGAACGACCCCCGTCCAGGGCGGCTCAAGTCCCGGCGATCGGCGCCGATGAACGCGAGACCTGATGGGCGCATCCCTCCGAACACCGACCGGCGTCACGTCGACCAGCCGCGGCCTCGACCTGCTCGTCGGCGGGCCGCTGGGCGCATGGGCGCTGCGCAGCGCGCCGCGCGCGCGCGTGCGCCAGGTCGTCTGCCTCGACGACGCGCTGGTCGCGCTCGCGGTCGACCTCGGGCACGACGTCTTCGCCGGTGACCCGCAGGCGCAGGAGTTCTCGCCCGGATCCGCCGCGCTGTCGGTGGGCTTCCCGTTCGTCCTCGGCGCCGGCTTCGTCGCGCGCTACGAGGGCGCGATCTGGAACCTGCATCCGGGGCTGCTGCCGTGGGGCCGCGGGACGCACCCCGTCTTCTGGGCGCTCTGGGAGGGGACCCCTGCCGGCGCCACGCTGCACGAGCTCACCGCGGGCCTGCACGCGGGGCCGATCGTCGAGCAGCGTGCGGTCGCGGTCCTGCCCTCCGACGACGGCGGGCGCCTCTACGAGCGCGTCGAGGCCGCCGCGCGCGAGATCCTCCTGCGCCGGCTGCCCGGGCTGGCAGCCGGTGTGCGCCCGCCGGCCTCGCCACAGCCGCCCGGGGGGTCGTGTCACTCGCTGGCGGAGTTCGAGTACCTGCGCGACGAGGGCCGCTACGAGGTCGCGCGCGACGACCGCGAGCGCCTGGCCCGCTGCCTGACCGTCCCCGACGCCCCGATCCCCGCCGTCGCCCAGGCGACGCGCCGGTGCGAGCGGCCATGAGCATCCAGGAGGTCCTCGTCCGGATCGCCGAGATCCAGGGCAGCCTGGCGCCGCCGCCGGCTGTCGCGCCCCCGGCGACGCTCTCCGGCGTCGGACCCTCGTCGTTCTCCCAGCTGCTGCAGAGCGCCGCGGGCGCGACCCCCGGGGCGCCTGTGCCTGCCGCAGCTCCGGCCATCGCCCCCGGCTCGGTGCTGGGCGCGTCCAGCCTGCCGCCGGCCGCCACCGGCCCGGTCCCGGCCACCGGCGGTGGAGCGGCGCTGCTGGCCGCCGTCCAGGGCGAGGTCGGCCAGGCCGAGCAGCCGCCGGGCTCCAACGACTCCGCGCGGATCGCCCAGTACCGCCAGGCCACCGCCGGCAGCGGCGTCGGCCCGTGGTGCGCCTACTTCACCTCCTGGGCCGCGCGCGAGGCGGGCATGCCGCTCGGCGAGCAGGGCCAGGGCTTCGGCTCCGTCGACGCGCTCTACGCGTGGGCTCAGCGCGCGGGCCGCGCCGTGCCAAACGGCCCCGGGGTCGTCCCGCGCCCGGGCGACCTCATCGTCTGGGACGAGCACATCGGCGTCGTCGAGGGCGTCCGCCCCGATGGCTCGGTCGCCACGATCGAGGGCAACTCCTCAGACCGCGTCTCGCGCCGCGTGCACACCGCCGACAGCGCGCTGGGGTACGTGCGCATGGGGTAGGGCTCGCGCCCGCAGGGGTGTGGCTACCCGCACCCCCACACGCATGCCTGCCTCATCGGAGACGCATCCGAACGCTGGCAGGCTACGCATCATCAACTGACACCGGAACTCAAACGCGACACTCGTGCGGCACCCTCCCCCTCCGGCCGCGACGACGAAGCTCTCTGAGTGATCCCGAACCGCGTCCGTGGCAGCACGGCGGCCGCGCGGACCACCCACGAGCCGTCGCAGGTGACAGACCCGGCCTCAGCCGCCGAGCCCCTTGCGGGCCAGCTCCTCGCGCGCGGCGGGCGACTTCTCCAGACCCTCGGGCACGAGCGCCGCGAGGATCTCCGGCGCCTTGGTGAACTGCACGTCGCGGTAGCCGACGACCTCGATCGCGTTGCCCCAGGGATCGAGGAAGCGCAGCCCGCCCGACGGCGCGACATCGACGCCGGCAGCCGCCAGCGCCGCGCGAACGCCCTCCTTGTCGTCGACGACGAGCCCGAGGTGACGCCTGTCGTCGGCGGCCTGCTCGCGCGGCGAGCTGAGCGCGAGGAACTGGTCGCCGAGGTCGATCCACGCCATCGTCGCGCGCCTGCCGCGCAGCTCGAAGTCGAAGAAGCGCCCGTACCAGGCGAGCGCCTCGTCGATGTCGCCGACGTCGAGTGCCACGTGATTGATGCCGATCGCGCGTGCCATCGGGGCGAGGGTATCCGCAGTCGGCGTCGGAGAGCCGGGCGTTGACTGCATCGATGAGGGAGGCGCGCCCAGCGTCCTGGATATTGGTCGCAGGACGACCGCTGGGCAGGACACCTCGGCGCTGCCGCCACGCGGCGGCAGATGGCGCGTACGCCCGCCGCGCCACCCAGGCCCGTGCTAGAGCCCGGACACGCCTTCGCGCGCCGCCGCCTCCAGCACCTGCGCGATCGGCGTCGGCATCCCGAGGTGATAGCCCTGCCCGTAGTCGACGCCGAGGCTGCGCAGCAGCTCGACCGTCGGCTCGTCGCCCACGAACTCGGCCACCGTGCGCGTGCCGAGGCCGCGCGCGATGTTCACCACCGCCTGGATGACGAGCTGGTCGGTGGGGTCGTGCACGAGCTGGCGGACGAACTCGCCGTCGATCTTCAGATAGTCGAAGGCGAGGTGCTTGAGGTAGTAGAAGGAGGCGAAGCCCGCCCCGAAGTCGTCGAGCGCGAAGCGGCAGCCGAGCGCGTGCAGGCGCTCGGCCAGGCGCCGCGCGCGGTCGATGTTCACGATCGCGGCAGTCTCGGTGACCTCGATGACGAGCCGCCCGGGCTGGATCGGCTGCGCGGCCAGCAGCGACTCGAGGTACTCGCCGAGTCCGGGGTCGCTCATCGTCCGGCCCGAGAGGTTCACCGCGAGTGAGACGTCGCGGCCGGCGGCGTGCTCGTCGTGCAGCAGCCGCACGGCCTCGCGCAGCACCCAGCGGTCGATGTCGCAGATGAGGTCGAAGCGCTCGGCGATCGGCAGGAACGCGCCGGGCGGGACGAGGTCGCCGTCGTCGTCCTCGTAGCGCAGCAGCAGCTCCAGCCATGGCACGCCCGGCTCGCCGAGCGACACGATCGGCTGGGCGACGAGGCGGAAGCGGTCGTCGGCGACGGCCGAGCGCAGGCGCTCCAGCCAGGTCGCGCGGACGTTGATCTGCTCGCGGCTGCGCTCCTCGTCGCTGTAGACCTTGACGCCGTCGCGCCCGGCGTCCTTGGCGTCGTACATCGCGATGTCGGCCTCCACGAGCAGGTCCTCGCCCGTGAGCCCGCGGACGCCGTCGAAGACCGTGACGCCGATCGACGTCGTCACCCGCGCCTGGCGCTTGGCGCTCGTCTCGACGCTGCCCTGGCGGCGGATCGCCGACAGCAGCTTCTCGGCCACCACGGCCGCCGTCTGCGCGTCGGCCTCGGGCAGGATGGCCGCGAACTCGTCGCCGCCGATCCGGGCGACGAGGTCGGTCTCGCGCAGCGTCCCGCGGATGACGCCCGCGATGCGCATGATCAGCTCGTCGCCGACGGAATGGCCGAGCGCGTCGTTGATGTACTTGAAGCCGTCGAGGTCCAGCAGCAGCACCGCGCCGCGGCTGCCGTAGCGCTCCGCGTGCGCGAGCGCGCGGTCGAGCTCGTGCTCGAAGCGGCGGCGGTTGACGAGGCCGGTCAGCGCGTCGTGGTCGGCGAGGTGCTGCAGGCGACCCTCGAACGTCTTGCGCTCGGTGATGTCGAGCACCTGGATGACCGCCTGGCGCCCGCGTCCCTCCGAGCCCTGCACGAGCGAGCCCGACAGCAGCGTCCAGATGTCGTGCCCGTCGGCGGCGATCAGCCGCTGCTCGCCGTGTACACTCTCGGCGCCGTCGAGCAGCCGCGCGAGCGTCGCGGCGAGCTCGGCGCGGTCCTCCTGGCGGGCGAGCGCGACGAGGTCGCGGCCGGCCAGGGTGGCCGGGTCGCCGCCGACGAGATCGGCAAGCGCGTGGTTGGCCCGGACGATCGCTCCCGCCTCGGCGCCGTCGGCGGCGACGAGCGCCACGCCGATCGGCGCGTGCTCGAAGGCGCCGCGGAAGAGCTCCTCGGCCTCGCGCCGCGCCCGCTCGGCGCGCTTGACGTCGGTGATGTCGGTCGCGATCGCCAGAAAGCCGGTCATGAGGCCGCGCTCGCGCTGCGCGGTCACCGTGACGCTCACGGCGACGTGGCTGCCGTCCCGGCGCAGGTAGGTCCACTCGCGGGTCTCGGCGCCGCCCTCGCGCGCGGTCGCCGCGAGCACCTCGAAGCCCGGCCCGATGCCCAGCGCCCTGGCGCGCGCCGCGATCTCCCCGGCGTCGTGCAGCGCTTCGAGCGTGGCGTGGCCGACGAGGTCGCGGGCCCGGTAGCCGAGCATCCGCTCGGCGCCGGTGTTGAAGACGGTGACGACGCCCTTGGAGTCGGTGCCGATGATCGCGCACTCGGTCGCCGCCGCGAGGACGTGGGCGTAGCGGTCGTGCGCCTTGGCGAGGTCGCGCTCGAGCAGCGTGCGAGAGCGCTCCGCGAGGACCGCCTGCGTGACGTCGCGGGCGATCGTCGAGGCTCCGACGACGCGGCCGGCGCGGTCGCGCACCGGCGACACGGTGATCTGCACGTCGACGAGGCTGCCGTCCTGGCGCCGCCGCCTGGTCTCCAGGCGCTCGACCGTGCGCCCGGCGGCGATCTCGCCGTTGATGACGTCGACCTCGCCGACGCGGTCGGCCGGCTGCAGCAGCGCGATCGACTGCTGCATCGCAGCATCGGAGGCGTAGCCGTAGAGGCGCTCGGCGCCGCGGTTCCAGGTCATGATCCGGCCCTCGAGATCGGTCGCCACGACCGCGTCCTCGGCGAACTCGACGACCGCGAGGTAGCGCCCGAGGTGCTCCTCCGCGGCCTTCTGGGAGCTGATGTCGCGGATCTGGGAGACGAGGTGCACGGGCTCGCCGTCCTCGTCGCGCACGAGCGAGACGTGCAGCTCGATCCAGACGAAACGGCCGGTGGAGTGGACGTAGCGCTTCTCGATCGAGTAGGACGGGCACTCGCCGGCGATCAGCTCGCGCAGCAGCTCGAGGTCGGCATCGAGGTCGTCGGGGTGGGTGATCTCCTGGAAGGTGTGTGCGAGCAGGGCGGCCGCGTCGAGGCCGACGATCTCGCAGAGCGAGCGATTGACGCGCTTGAAGCGCCCGTCGAGGCCCACGAGCGCCATCCCGATCGGCGCGTTCTCGAAGGCCGTGCGAAAGAGCTGCTCGGCGTTGCGCAGCGCGCGCTCGCCGGAGCCGCGGGCGAGGTCGTCGAAGATCGCCGGGCCGAGCAGCAGCTGGCCGTAGCTCTTGCGCAGGCAGAAGTAGGTCACCGCGACGCCGGCCGTGATCCCGTCCCACAGCGCCAGGTGCCAGTCGACGCCCGCGCGCGTCTCGGACGCCAGCGCCCAGCCGAACGACGGCGCGACCAGGTGGTCGACGTGCAGCAGGTGTCCCATCCCGCAGCTGAAGAAGATCGCTGCCGTCGCCAGGCCCAGGCGGTTGGAGTGCAGCTGGCCGGAGCGGCGCAGGCCCTTGAAGATCACCGCGAAGATGCCGAAGTAGGCAACCGCGATCACGGCGTTTGTCACGAGGTCGATGCGCCAGGCCACGGGACTGCATCGGCTCGCGTCCGGCGGCGGGTTAGCGGGTGGGCAGGCTCGGGCCCGCCGCGGTTGATTTTTCGCGGGCCGTCAGGAGGCGGGCGGCTTCAGCGGCCCGCTCGGCAGGTCCTTCGCCGCGCTCGCGGCAGCGGCGTTCTCCTCCTTGACGGCGGCCCAGATCTCCTCGCGGTAGACGGGCATCGCCTTCGGCGCCTCGATGCCGATGCGCACCGTGCTGCCGCTGACCTCCTGGACGTGTAGGACGATGTCGTCGCCGATGACGATGCGCTCGCCGACGCGGCGCGTGATGCTGAGCACGGTTCCTCCCTGGATCCGGTGTCTGCGAGGGAGGACAAGACTAGTGTCCGCCCCCCGGCGGCGGCCAATCGGTCGGCAACCGCCCGGTCGCCGGGGTGGTCAGGCGGCTGCGACGTCCGCGCCGGCGGCGAACAGGGGGACCCGCACGTCGGCGCCGGGGGCGTCGTTGATCACCTGAAATGCCTCGGGGCCGGTGGCGCCGGCGATGACGATGATCGGCGCGCGCAGGTTCACCGTGAAGTCCTCGACGCGCTCGGTCGCGCGGACGGTGACCCAGACGTCGGTCGGGGCCTCACCGCTGATGCCCAGCGAGGCGGCCTCGGCATCGGACAGCAGGACCTCGTAGCCGGGGAAGAATCCCCACGGCCGCGTGACCGGCAGCGCGAGGCCGGGATCTTCGACGGAGTGCAGCCAGGAGAACGGGCTGTCGGGCTCGGTGCTCAGCAGCGCGTAGCGCGAGCCGCCCAGGCCGATCAGGCCGCGCGGGAACGACAGCACGGCCTCCGGCTCGATCTCGAGGGTGCCGAAGCGTGTGCTCTCTACGGTCAGTGACATGTCAGAAGGCTCCTCGGGGGTCAGCGCAGGAAGTCCAGCAGGGAAGATTGCACGATGCCCGCGCCCGCCTTCAGCGCGGATTGGTAGACGGACTGCTGCATCGAGTAGTCGATGAGGGTCGACGCCATGTCGGCGTCCTCGGTCTTCGAGAGCAGCTCGCGGGCGCCCCCCTCGAGCTCGGCGAGCCGGTCGTCGGCGGCCGACAGCCGGTTGGCGACGGCGCCGATGTGGGCGCGCGCGCCGAGCAGGTCGTCGATCGAGCGGTCGACCGCGGCGATGTCGCCGCCGCCGAGCGCCGCCTGGTCGGCGGAGGTCCCGCCGCGCAGATGAGCGGAGACGTCGCGCAGGACGCTGAGCATCTTGCCGTCGCCGCCGCCGCTGCCAAGGATGTCGGACGCGCGGACGTTGACGACGACCGCGACGCCGGGGCCGATCGAGCGCACGACGTCGCCGCCGTCGCCGGCGTAGACGTCCGAGCCGGCGGCGTAGGGCTTGACGTCCGTCGCCGTCCCGGCGAAGAGCGAGCGCCCGCCCTGCTGGCTGTTGGCGGTCTGCTTGGCGGCCTCGATGAGCTGGTCGATCTCGTCGGCGACGACCGCGCGCTCGCCTGCCGTCGCGGTGCCGTTGGCCCCGCGCACCAGCAGCTCGCGGCCGCGCTGGGCGATGTCGGTGAGCGTCCCCAGCGCGGTGTCGCTGGCGGCGGTCCAGGACTCGCCGTCGGCGGAGTTGCGCTGGTACTGCACGAGGCCGTCGACCTCGGTGTGCAGCCCGAGGGCGCGGCCGACCGCGAAGGGGTCGTCGGACGGGCGCGTGAGCTGCTTGCCCGTTGACATCTTGCGCTGCGTGTCGGTGATCCGGGTGGCGACGTCGTTGAGGTCGGCCAGCGTGCTGCGAGAGATCATCGAGCTCGTGATGCGGGGCGTGCTCATCGTCTACAGCCCCACGCGGCCGGTGCGGTTGATGAGCGTGTCCAGCAGCGTGTCGGTCGTCGTCATCGCGCGCGCCGCGGCCTGGTAGCCGCGCTGGAAGCGGATGAGGTTCGTCATCTCCTCGTCGAGCGAGACGCCGGCGGTGCTCTGGCGGCGATCCTCGATCGACTCCGACAGCGCAGTGGCGTTCTGCTCACCGCGCCGCGCGTCGGCGACCTCGGTGCCGATCCGCGTGACGAGCCGGGAGTACAGGTCGTCGGGGCCGCCGGATCGGCCGCGCAGCTCGGAGAGCGCGAGCGCGGCGCTGTTGTCACCGGCCGCGCCGCCACCGGCGCGGACGTTGGCGGCGGTCACGGCGGGATTCACCGTAAGCGTCGCGGTCCCCGCGTTGTAGGCGAGGAAGTCGACGCCCGCGGCAGGGTTGTAGACCGCGTTGACCTGCGTCGTCAGCGCCTGCGCGAAGTTCGCCAGGTCGCCGCGGTAGGAGGCGATCGTGCCGGTCGGGGAGCTGAGGTCCATGAGCGCGCCGAGCTTGCCGCCCGGGCTCGTCATCGCCGGCGGCGGCCAGGTCAGCGCCGAGCCGTCGACGAGCGGGGCGCCGGCGCCCCCGACCGTGACGCGGATCGAGCCTGCGCCGTTGTCGGCGACGGAGACCTGCGCGAGTTGCGAGAGCCGGTCGAGCAGGACGTCGCGGCGGTCGAGCAGGTCGTTGGGCTGACCGCCGACGCGCTCGGTGTCGCGGATCGCGCCGTTGAGGCCGGCGAGCTCCTTGCCGATCTGCTGCAGCTCGCCGCCCGTCGCCGTGATCGCCGTGAGCTCGTCGGCGGACTGCGTCGAGACGCCGGCCAGGCCGGAGTCGAGCGCGTTGACCGAGCTCGCCAGCGTGCGGGCGTTCTCGATCAGCGCCTGCTTGGCGGCGCCGCTGTCGGGCGCGTTGGCGAGGTCCGCCCACGAGCTCCAGAAGCTGCTCAGGCGCGCCGCGATGCCGTTGTCGCCGGGCTCGGCGAGGCGCAGCTCGGCCTGCGAGAGGCCGTCGGCGCGGGTCGTGCCGGCGCCGACCTGCATCGACTGGGCGCGGTACTGCAGGTCCAGGAAGCTGTCGCGGATGCGCTTGTAGGCGGTGACGTCGATGCCGGTGCCGAGCTGGCCGCCGGTCGGCAGCGCGAGGGCGTCGGTCGCCTGCAGCTGCGCCTCCTGGCGCGAGTAGCCCTGCGTGTTGGCGTTGGCGACGTTGTGCGAGGTGACGTCGAGCGCGCGCTGCTCTGCCAGCAGCCCCCGCAGCGACGTGTGCAGCCCCATGAATGTCGAGATCGGCACGGGTCAGGCCTCCAGGTCGAGGACGTGCAGCGCGGAGCGGGAGCTCGCGCCGGGGCGCCCGGCGGGATGGCCGTTGGGCGGGCGGTAGCCGGAGCTCTCGCTGCCGCCGCCGAGCATCCGCGTGAGGTGCTCGAGGAAGGACAGCTCCTGGCGCATGAGCGCGCGGTTGATCGCGTGCTCGCGCTCGACTTCGCCGAGCAGGCCGCGCAGCTCGGCGCTGAGCGCGCGGGCGTCGTCGGCGTCGGCCCCGTCCATGAGGCTGGTCAGCTCGGCGAGCGTCACCGCCTCGGCGGAGATGCCGAGCGCGCTGCCCGCGCGCCAGAGCAGTTCGGTGCGCTCGCTCTCCAGCCGTCCGCGCGAGGCCATCTCGCTCTGGATGTCGGTCATCGTCGCCAGGACGCCGTCGACGTCGCGGCGGCGGATCGCGCCGCTCTGGCGCAGCACCTGGGCGAGCAGCCTGCGCGCGGAGCCCAGCTGGGCGTCGAGGTGCGCGAGCACGTCCTCGGCGATCGGCGTCGCGAAGCCCACGGTCACTGGCCACCGGTCCGCAGGGAGCGCATGAGGTCGGATGCGAGGCCGATGCCGCCGCCGGCGACGAGCGCGTCGGCCATCGTCCCGGGCAGCATGTCGCGGTAGGTCTTCGTCGCGGCGCCAACGCCGGCGTCGTCGTCTTCGTCGGTGGGCACCGTGGCCTGCATCGCCTTCGTGAGCTGGCCGACGAGCTCGCGCTCGAAGGCGAGCGCGGTGCGGTAGTCCTTCTGGGCGGCGGGGCCGCCCGCGCGCACCTCGGGTGGCAGCACCGTGCCGGCCGGCAGCGGCGGCAGGTCCACGGCGCTCGTCATGTCTTCAGCCCGTTGGCGATCGACAGCATCTGATCCTGCGTGCGGACCGCCTGGCTTGCCATCTGGAAGCTGCGCTGGGCGTCCATGAGATCGACCATGGCGTCGGCGATGTCGACGTTGGAGGACTCCAGCGCCCCCTGGACGAGCGTCGTATTCGTGCCGGCCACCCGCGGCGGGCCGCTGGCGGCGTTGGCCGTGTAGACGCCGTTGCCGGCGTCGTCGAGCTTGGACGGGGCGACGACGTTGACGAGCGCCATGCGGCCGATCGGCTTGCCCTGGGCATTGAGTGTCCCGTCGGGGTGGATCGTCAGGTCCTTGGCGGAGACGCCGCGCGGGAGGGTGACCGGCGGCTGCAGCAGCGCGCCCGAAGAGGTCATCAGGCGCCCGCGCGCGTCGACGTGCAGCGAGCCGTCGCGGGTCATCCCGGTGCGGCCGTCGGCGAGCTTGACCTGCAGGTAGCCGTCGCCCTGGATGGCGACGTCGAGCGGCTGGTCGGTCGTGTGCAGCGCGCCCTGGCCCGTGCCGCGGCCCGCCGGACCGACGGCGACGCCCGCGCCGGCGGCGACGGTCTGCGCGGAGCCGGGGCCGGTCGCGGAGGCGACGAGGTCGCCGAAGGCGACGCGCTCGTGCTTGTAGCCGGTCGTGTTGACGTTCGCGATGTCGTTGGACAGCGCGTCCATCCGCGTCTGCTGCGCGGTCATGCCGGTCGCGGCTGCCTTGAGGCCCTCGAGCATCAGACGGCACCGACCTGGTTGGCGGCCTTGCCAAGCGTCGAGTCGATCGTCGTGATGACGCGCTGGCCGGCCTCGAAGGTGCGCAGCGATCCGAGCATCTCGACCATCGTGTGGACCGGGTCGACCGCGCTGCCCTCCAGCGCGCCGCCACGGACCGTGCCGGTGGCGGTGGCGGTGGCCCCCGGCGTGCCGGTGAAGAGGGTGTCGCCCTGGCGCCTGGCGTTGGTGAGCGCGACGACGCCGATCGCAGAGGGCGCCACCGTGCCGCCCGCACCGATCCGGACGGGTGCGCCGCCAGGGCCGAGGACGTCGTCGCCGGCGGCGGTGACGAGCGTGCCGCCAGCCGACGCGGAGAACTGGCCGTCGCGGGTGTAGCGCACCCCGGCGGAGGTGCGGACGGCGAAGAAGCCGTCGCCCTGGACGGCGAAGTCCAGCGGCTCGCCGGTGTCGTGCAGCGGCCCGGGGCTCGTGTCGGTCACCTGACGGTCGATCTGCGTCCCGAGGCCGAGGGCGCCGATCGGCCGGCCGCTGGCGGTGTCGCTGAGCAGCAGGTCGCCGAAGCTCGTGCTGGCGACGCGGTCGGGCTTGTAGCCGGGCGTCGAGGCGTTGGCGAGGTCGTGGGCGATGAGGTCCTGGCGGGCCTGCTCGGCGAGCATCCCGGATGCGGCGATGTACAGCCCACGCTCCATGGGGGAGGTCATCGGCTCCGACCGGTCATCCTTGAGACATGGACATGCTGCGCGTCGAGGCCGCACTGCTGCGCGCGGTGCTGCCCGACCTCGTACTACGCGAGGGCATGCGGGTCGTGGCGAGCGTCGCCGAGCGCGCGGGCGCCAAGGGCATCATCGTGCTCGCCGGAACGCCGCTGGCGGCGCAGCTGCCCGACGGCGTCCAGGTCGGCGACGTCCTGCGCCTCGTCGTCGCCGAATCGACCTCCGAGCGCGTCGTGCTGCGAATCGCCGATCCGTCGGTCGCGGCGACCGTGCCGCCGCCGGTCGCGGTCGCGGTGCCGCTTCCCGGCGGTGCAAGCGCCCGCATCGACGTCGACGAGCGCGACGGCGCCGCCGGCGGCGGGCCGCGCGAGCACCACGAGCTGCGGGTGACGTACGCGTCGGCGACGCTCGGGCGCTTGGAGCTTCACCTCGCGCTCGCCGGCAGCGAGGCGCTGCGCGTAAACGTCCGCGCCCGCGCGGGCGCCCCGTTCGAGCTCGCCGAGCGTCACGCGGCGCAGCTCGCGGAGGCGATCGGCGCGGCGACCGGG